>JAJXTJ010000007.1 GCA_021783895.1 Pseudomonadota bacterium
AGGAGCTACGACATGGCTAAGCGCATGATTGAAGGCATCGAGATCGAAACCAGCTCGGGCAACGTCTTCGCCGACCTCGGTCTGCCTGAAGCCGAGAAGCTCAAGATCAAGTCCGGCCTGGTGATTGAGATCACCCGCGCCGTTCGGCGGCTCGGCTTGACCCAAGAAGAGGCCGGCCGGCGTATGGGCATCCCGCAACCAAAGGTGTCGGGGATGATGCGTGGTGACTTCGCCAACCTCTCTGAGCGCAAGCTGATGGAGTGTCTGAATCGTCTCGGGTACGACATTGAGATCAAGGTGCGGCCCGCCGCCGAGCCGGTCGGGCATCTGACGCTCGCAATCGCTTGAACATGGTATTTTCATGGCATCGTATGTAGAGGTCAGCATGGCAAGAACGCCGGGGTCACGTCTTGATATCACGGTTGCTGGCACAGAATCTATGGGTCCGCACGCAATTGAAATAAACACCCGGCTTGCGCGTCAATAAACACGGGAGTCTCCAAGGCATGTGGTCATCTGCGGATGTCGGCAGTCTTGATACTCTTCACCATTCCCGGTAATGTGCCTTTCCCCGAGTTAAATCGATGAAACCACCTGATGGCCGCGCTCAACCAAAATCTTGGCACCAAGATTGTCAACATTCTGATTTTTTTCTTTTTCGTTTCACTGGCCGCGATCGGCATGACTCTGTACGTTTCCTGGCAATTGGAGGGGGCTGGCGCGGCGATCAACGATGCCGGCAGCGAGCGCATGCGATCCTACCGCATAGCCTACCTGCTGTCGCAAAGTACCTTTGAAAAAACCGACCATGCCGGGATTAGAACGGAAATCCTGAACGAAATCGGCCTGTTCGAATCCACCCTGCACACCCTGGAGGAAGGCAATCCCGCACGGCCGCTGTTCCTGCCGAAAGAGCGGGAAGTTCAAGTGCAAATGAAATTACTGCGGCAGGAATGGATAGGGCGGATGAAGCCGCTGACCCTGGGAATTCTGAATAGCGACAGGACAACCGGCCAGGCCACGCTGGCCAATGATTACCAGCCGGCCTTGCAGAATTATGTCGGGATGGTGAATGATCTGGTGCTGATGGTGGAGCGCAGCAATTCCCGCCATACCGCCTTGCTGCGTTCGTTCCAGATTGGCCTGGTGATACTGGCGATGATCGGTACCATTATCCTGATCTATCTGTTCTTCGTGATGGTGATCAGACCGGTGAAGAAACTGCAGGAAGGCATACAACGCATGGCGGCAGCGGATTTCAGCGTGCGCCTGCCGGTGCAAAGCCAGGATGAATTCGGCGCGCTGGCCAACGGCTTCAATCAGATGGCGGATCGGCTGGAGAACCTTTATGGCACGCTGGAACAACGGGTGGAGGAAAAGACCAGCAGGCTGGAGGACAAGAACCAGGAACTGGCAATATTGTATGAACTGACCGCCTTTCTCAACAAGCCCGCTTCGGTGGAAGACCTGTGCAGCGGCATCCTGAAAAAGCTGATGGGCATTCTCGCCGCGCAGGGCGGTCTGGTGCGTCTGACCGCGCCAAATTCGGACGCGCTGCATGTCATCATCCATGAAGGGGTGTCGGACGAATTCGCCCAGAAAGAGGAGTGTTTGCCCTTGGGTGTATGCCTGTGCGGCGAGACAGCCCAGAGCGGCACATCGGTATCCTGGAACCTCAATCTTGAAGCGCCGCAGCCGTTGCTGCTCCACTGCAAGCGCGACGGATTCCAGTCGATTTCCGCCATCCCGATCCGCTCCAAGACGCAGATACTGGGCATTTTCAACCTCTTCTTCCGCGAGCCGCGCATCTTCGACAGCACGGAAATCCGGCTGCTCGAAACCATCGGTCTGCACCTTGGCGTCGCCATCGAGAACCAGCGCCTGGTGTCGCGCGAGAAGGAAATGGCGGTATCCGAGGAGCGCAACCTGATCGCCCAGGAACTGCATGACAGCATTGCCCAGTCCCTCGCCTTCCTCAACATCCAGGTGCAGATGCTGGCGGATGCGCTGCGCCGCAACAACACCGCAGAGGCGATGGAGGGTCTGGCCCAGATCCGCGAAGGGGTTCAGGAAAGCTATGACGACGTGCGCGAGCTGCTGGTGCACTTCCGCACACGGGTGGATCATGCTGATCTGGCCAGCGCAATCACCAGCGCGTTGGAAAAGTTCGAAGGCCAGACCGGGATCAAGACCAGCTTCACACAAAGCAGCAGCGGCGTCCCGCTGGCGCCTGAATACGTGATCCAGGTGCTGCACATCATCCAGGAGGCCTTGTCCAATGTACGCAAGCATGCCCAGGCGACGCAGGTCGATGTCGTCATGGAGCAGGATGGAGATTGTCGTGTCTTCGTGACCGACAACGGCAAGGGCTTCGACCCCAGCCCCAAAACTGGCATTGCCGATGAAAGCCATGTCGGGATCAAAATCATGAAGGAAAGAGCGCATCGCATCGGCGCTCAACTGGCGATAGACTCCGCTCCGGGAGAGGGGACTCGCGTATCATTGGCGCTGACCAAACAGCCGAAGGGAACTCCATGACTCAACCGATTCGAGTTTTGATCGTCGATGATCACACCCTTTTCAGGAGCGGCATCAAGGCCCTGTTGCTGCGCCAGGAAGGCTTCGAGGTCGTGGGCGAGGCCGGCGATGGCCTGGAGGGGTTGAAACGCGCGAAATCCCTCCAGCCCGACGTGGTGTTGCTCGATCTGCATATGCCCGGCATCAGCGGGCGCGAAGCGGTCAAGCTGCTGGCGGAAGAAGTGCCGGAGTGCAACGTGCTGCTGCTGACCGTGTCGGAAGATGCGGAAGACCTGATCGAAACCATCCGCGCCGGCGCCCGGGGCTATCTGCTGAAAAACATCGAAACCGAATTCCTGCTGAACGCCATCCGCGCCGCTGCACGCGGCGAATCGGTGGTATCGCCGCAGATGACCGGAAAACTGTTGATGGGCGTACGTATGGGCAAGGAAAGCGCCGCCACCGAAGCCGACAAGGAAAAACTCAGCCCGCGCGAAAGGGAAATCATCACTCATCTGGCTCGGGGCGTCAGCAACAAGGAAATGGCGCGCACCCTCAACGTGGCGGAAAGCACGGTCAAGATCCACGTCCAGAACATCCTCAAGAAACTCCACCTGACCAGCCGGGTGCAGGCCGCCGTGTATGCCGTTGAACACGGTCTCGCGCAGAAAGACTGAAGAGGCGTCGCAACTAAATACAAAAACGCCAAGTGATGATGCGAATGGCAGTTCAAGACTGTAAAGCAGACGCATTGCACATCGGTGCATCTGACCGAGTTCGACCCTTCTCAAGAAACACCCTGCAAACCATTGACTCCGTAGGGTGAGCCGCGCGCACCATTGAATGTGAATTGGTGCGCACGGCGCACCCTACGGTGTTTTTTCGGCGCGATTTGCGGCTCAAGGCCGATTACTACGCTAACCCCACCTGCTTCTCCGGGTAACCGCCATACCGGACCATCGCCTTGCCCAGGTCGAAGGTGCTGACCAGCATGACGCCGGTCTTCCTGGCGATTACCGCGCTGTTGCCGACGTGGTCGAAGTGGCCGTGAGTGATCAGGATCAAGTCGGCATTTTCCAGCTTCGCCAAATCATCCTTGCCGTTCTTGTTGGCAGGGTTGGTGAGCCAAGGGTCGATCAGCAATACCTTGCCGACGGGGGCGGTGATTTTGAAGGCGGAATGTGAGTTCGGTCTGCCCGGCGGCGATGGCGATGAGGGGGATTTTCAGGAGCAGGAACAGAAAAAATGGGCGGAAAAATTTCATGTTTTATCCTTGAAGTGCTGAGGATTTTCTATCATAGATCAAAAAGTCGCATTCCAGCCCGCTTGCGGATTTGCAGGGCGTGCGCCCGGTTTCCTGCCACAGGCTCGTGTCGAACTCGGGGAACCACGCATCACCCGCGAAATCCGCCTTGATTTCGGTGAGGTAGATCCGGTCGGCGATATCCAGTGCCTGGCGGTAAAGCTCCGCGCCGCCGATAAAAAAAATTTCATCGTCGTTATCGCAGGCGGCGACGGCCTCCGCGATCGAATTCGCCACGAGGCAGCCGGGTACCTGCAAATCCTGTGAACGGGTGATGACGACGCTGGTGCGGCCGGGTAGCGGCCTGCCCAGCGATTCCCAGGTCTTGCGCCCCATCAGAATATGGTGGCCGAGGGTGAGGGCCTTGAAATGTTTCAGGTCTTCGGGCAGGCGCCAGGGCAGGGTGTTGTCCATGCCGATGACCCGGTTTCCCGCCATTGCGGCGATGATGGAAATAATCGGTTTCATACCGCCACCGGCGCTTTGATGGCGGGGTGTGAATCGTAGTTTTCGAGGATGAAATCTTCGAATTTGAACGAAAAAATATCCGTCACTTCAGGGTTCAGATGCATAGTCGGCAATGGCCGGGGTTCGCGGGAGAGCTGAAGATGGGCTTGCTCGAGGTGATTGAGATAGAGGTGGGCGTCGCCCAGGGTGTGGACGAAATCGCCCGGCTTGAGGCCGCACACCTGCGCCACCATCAGGGTGAGCAGGGCATAGGACGCGATGTTGAAGGGCACGCCGAGGAAGATGTCGGCGCTGCGCTGATACAGCTGGCAGGACAGCTTGCCATCCGCGACATAGAACTGGAAGAAGGCGTGACAGGGCGGCAGCTTCATCTTGTCCACGTCGGCCACGTTCCAGGCCGAGACGATCAGGCGGCGCGAGTCCGGGGTGCGCTTGATCTGGTCGATCACCTGGCTGATCTGGTCGATGTGGCGACCGTCCGGAGTTGGCCAGGAACGCCACTGGTAGCCGTACACCGGACCGAGGTTGCCGTTCTCGTCGGCCCATTCATCCCAGATGCGGACGCCGTTTTCCTTGAGGTACCGGATGTTGGTGTCGCCTTGCAGGAACCACAGCAGTTCGTGGATGATGGACTTGAGGTGGCACTTTTTGGTGGTAACCAGCGGAAAGCCGGCACTCAGGTCGAAGCGCATCTGGTGGCCGAACACGCTGACCGTGCCGGTGCCGGTGCGATCGCTTTTCTGGTGACCGTGGTCGAGGACGTGCCGCATTAAATCGAGGTATTGGCGCATGTTATTCCGGTCTTGTCAGTTCTGGTTTTTGGGGTAAGGGTCTGAAACAGGTCTCTCAAGAAGCTCACGGCAAGCAATTAATTTCGTAGGAGGCCCGCTTGTCGGGCCGAATATGTGCCGGCGGTTCGCACCGCTAGCGGTGCTCCTACGGTTTCTTCGGCGCGATTTGCGATTTCGCTAACCTTTGTGTCGAGCGAGCGGGGTTCAGTGTTTTTATCACGCAACTTCTCCGTTTTTCTGTGCTTCGATAGCGATGCCATCAAGGTTTTGTCCTGGCCTATCAAGAAGCTCCCATAGATCAGAATAGAAAAAGTGGTCGATAGTTTTGATGTGCTGTGACAACAAAGTATCCTCAACCATATTTGGGCGAATGTCGCAGTAATACACCCCATCCAATGGATTCAGCTTTACCGTGTACGCTTTGAAGTGGCCGGGCAAAAACGTGGCGCTGACCCCATACTCATTTTCACGCCTCGTTTTCTTGCGCTGCACGTCATTCAAGAAAATGGCGATATGAGGCAGGGCGGTATCGGTGAGGCGGTTATAAAGGAACTTGTCCATAAAGACTTTATCAATCCGGTCTTTACTGGACGTTTTCACAGAGCCAATAATTTTCAGTTCGTTGTCTTTGCTTAACAGCAAATCGTGCTGATAGCTGGATTTGAAAAGTTCGGTTCCATTCACATCTTTTACCGGAACTTGCATTGTCCCTGATACGCAATCGACATTAAGCGACACGATCAGTAAACGAATAAGCCGCTCAAATAAATCTCCATTTACCTTTCTGGCTTGATTCGACTTCCCGGCAGGCAGTTCATCCAGTGCCGCACCAATAGATTGCTGAAGCGTGTAGATAGTGCGAATCAGGTTTTCTCGTAAATCGCCCGATGGCTGCTGACCATCTCGCAATTGTTCAAGCGTCATGATGAACTGCTGCGCCGCTTGAGCGAAACCTTCAGCGTCGTACATCAAACGTGAATTCAGCGGTCGCGTGATGTTGAAGCTACCTTCTTTCCGATACTGGAAAAATTGATAGTGACTTTCGTTCTGTGAAACGATACGCGCTTGCAAGCCTGTCTCAATGTATTCCAAGTAACGGGCGCAAAAATCAATGTAATGCTTGATGGTGTGAAACCGTTTTTTGTCTGTGGCGTGAGTAACCAAGCTGGAAAGCCTCATCGGATAGATCCCCTTCTTTCTGCTGTTTTTCGGTCGTGCGCTATCCATTCGTCTTTCGTCATACGCCGAGCGTTTTCTATCCTTTCAATTGCCCACTGGTTGTACTGCGGGTCAAGGTCGCAAGCCATCCAATGCCGGTTAAGTTGCTCGGCCACAACCGATGTTGTGCCAGATCCGGAAAATGGGTCAATGACCAGATCGCCCTCATTCGAGGATGCCAGTACAAACTTACGTACCAACTCTTCAGGTTTTTGTGTCGGGTGCGGCGTTTTTTCGCCCATGCCGTTGCATGTGGTTGGAATATCTATCACGTCTTTTGGCTTCGCCCCTTTAGGGTGCGGCGTCCAGTTGTCGCGCTGCTTGTTTGCTCCCTTGCCATAGGCGCTGGTCTCTGCCTGCGGATGGGATGGATATTTCAGCGTGTGTGCCCCATAAGGGGTCCGTACGTCGTCGATATTGAGCTTGGACGCATCGGATTTCCGGAAATGAATGATGCTTTCGTGTGATCGTCCCCAATCACTGCCCAAATTTGCCTTGTTCTTGTAGTGCCATATAAGCCAGCGGCAATGCTTGAAATACTTTGATGCCGGGTGCTTTAAATCGGCAAGGATTTCCGAGAAGCCGCACACATACAAAGACCCCGTAGGCTTCAACACTCGCGAGGCGTGCTTTATCCATTTGATAGACCATTCAATATAAATTTCTTGGCTATAGAAATTATCCCAATCAGCTTTTTTGATATTGTACGGCGGGTCTGCAAAGACAAGATCGACGCTCGCATCATCAAGGGATTCCAGCCAATCAAGCGAATTTCCTTGATATAAGCGCCCGTTTGATTTTTCGTATTGCAGTTGAAAACCTTCGAAAACGGGCTTAAAAGGTACCTCCCTGCTCATCGGCTCTCGCCGTGCATCTTTAGTTTCAATCAGAGAAAGTTGTTCCATTTTTTCACTACCGCCATGCAAGTAATGCACATGATACCTAACCTTGGTACATGAATGTGCTGGCAGGATGGGATGCAAGGCGTTGGGCGCTTCCATGCAAACGACCGGCAACGCCGCAACGCACCCACCAGCACGGCCTGAATGTTCAGGTTATTCACTTGTAACCCCTATTCGTTGCCAGCGACCATCGACCAAGCCCTCCAGAGGTTGGTAGTTGATCTTGTAGGCCATCTTGCGGCTGTGCTCGATCCAGTAGCCGAGGTACAGATAGGGTAGCTCCAGTTCACGGCACAGCGCAGCCTGCCACAGGATATTGTAGGTGCCGAAGCTGGAGCGGGGCAGGTTGGGGTCGAAAAAAGTATACACCGAAGAGAGTCCGTCGTTCACCCTGTCGATCAGGCTGACCATGCGCAGCGCATCCCCCTCGCGGAACTCGATCAGATAGGTGTCGACGTGGCTTTGCAGCAGGAAACGCTCGTATTGCTCAAGGTCGTCCTGATCCATGCCGCCGCCGGCATGGCGCGATGTCTGGTAGCGCCGGTAGAGTTCGTGATGCTCGGGGTCGTAGACCCGCTCCCGCGCCGCTGCGGTCATTGCGGAATGGGCTTTCCAGGCGCGCCGCTGGGTGCGGTTATGCTCGAACTCATCGACAACCAGCCGCACCGGGACGCAGGCCTGGCACTGGCTGCATTGCGGCCGATAGTTGTAGGCGCCGCTGCGGCGGAAGCCGAGGCGGATCAGTTCGCTGTACGCCGCAGTGTCGACCAGCTCGTTGGGCGTGGCCACCAGCGAGCGCGCCATCCGCCCCGGCAGGTAGCTGCACGGGTAGGCGGAAGTCAGGTAGAACTGCAACTCGCGCGTGGAAAAGTCATTCAGCAAGTTCATGGTTAGCGCCAGTGTCCGATATTTCCGGGAAAGTTTACCAGTTCCGCGAGCTTCTGGCGGAACTCGGCGCGTGGAATCTCGCGCGCCCCGAGCGAGGCGAGATGCGAGGTTTTCATCTGGCAGTCGATCATGCCGAAACCCCAGTGTTCGAGCTGTCTGACCAGATGGACGAAGGCGATCTTGGAGGCATCGGTGGCGAGGCTGAACATGGATTCGCCGTAGAACATCCTGCCCAGGCTGATGCCGTATAGTCCGCCGACGAGCTCGCCTTCCATCCAGGTTTCGACCGAGTGCGCCAGGCCGAGTCGGTGAAGCTCGGTGTAGGCGGAGATCATGGCCGGGGTGATCCAGGTGCCGCCGTGCTCATCGCGCGGTGCGGCGCAGGCTTCCATGACTTGCCGGAAGGCGGTGTCGGCGCGGATTTCATAGGGGCGGTTTTTCAGGGCCTTGCGCAGTGAGCGGGAGACCTTCAGTTCGGCAGGGAACAGCACCATGCGCGGGTCAGGACTCCACCACAGGATAGCCTCGCCGGGGTTGAACCAGGGGAAAATCCCATGCGAGTAGGCCTCGATCAGCCGCTGCGGGGAAAGGTCGTCGCCCGCCGCCAGCAAGCCGTTGGGCTCGCGCAGGGCAGAATCGAGCGGCGGAAAAGGGTCGTTCGGGTTAAGCCAGGGAATCACGCCTTGAGACTATCGCGCACCCGTTCAAGCCGGCCCTTCACTTCGGCTGCCAGTTCCTTGATGCCTGGCTTGTCGACCAGTTTCAGCACTGCGGATGGATCCATGAAGGCAACCGTAACCTTGCCGTCGGCTTCTTCGCGCACCACCACGTTGCATGGCAGCAGCAGGCCGATATCGGGGTCGGCCTCGATGGCGCGGTGCGCCAGCGGCGGGTTGCAGGCGCCGAGGATGCGGTAGGGGCGACCGTCGATGTTGAGCTTGGCCTTCATGGTGGCCTTCACATCGATGTCGGTGAGGACGCCGAAGCCTTCCGTTTTCAGGGCATCGATGGTCTTGGCCACTGCTGCGTCGAAGGGGATGTCGAGTTGGGTGCTGAATCCGTACATGGTGGGGTCCTGATAGAGTGGAAAGAAATAAGTTGAAATTATAGCGGATCGGACTGGCTACCGCCTCTTCCGAACAGCATCCATTCCTTGACCAGCGCATACAGCGCCGGGATGACGGCCAACGTGAGAATTGTCGATGAAATCATGCCGCCCACCATCGGCGCGGCGATGCGGCTCATTACCTCGGAACCGGTACCGGTGCTCCACAGGATAGGCAGCAAGCTGGCCATGATCGCCACCACCGTCATCATCTTCGGCCGCACCCGTTCCACCGCGCCTTCCATCACCGCATCGTAGAGATCGGACGGAACCAGCGTCTTGTCCTCGGCTTCCCGTTTGGCCTTGAGCTCGTTGAGTGCGTGGTCGAGGTAGATCAGCATCACCACGCCGGTTTCCGCTGCCACACCGGCCAGGGCGATGAAGCCCACCGCCACGGCGACCGACAGGTTGTAGTTAAGTATCCACATCAGCCAGACGCCGCCGACCAAAGCGAAGGGCACCGACAGCATCACGATCAGGGTCTCGGTGAGACGGCGGAAATTGAGGTAAAGCAGCAGGAAGATGATTGCCAGCGTTACCGGGATGACGATTTTCATCTTCTCGGTGGCGCGTTCCATGTACTCGAACTGGCCGCTCCAGGTAGCATAGTAGCCGGGCGGAAACTTGACCTTGTCATGAACTGCCTTCTGTGCGTCGCGCACGTAGCCGCCGATGTCGCGGCCTCGGATGTCGACGAAGATGTAGGCGGAGAGCAGGGCGTTCTCGGTGCGGATTGCCGGTGCGCCCCTGGCGATCTCGATTTTTGCCAGCTGACCGAGCGGTACCATCGCCGCCGATCCGCCCGACTCTCCGCCGACCGGCACCAGCACCTGTGTGGCGATCATCTGCGGGCTGCTGCGCAAATCGCGCGGATAGCGCACGCTGACGCCGAAGCGCTCGCGCCCCTCCACCATGGTGGTGACTGTTTCCCCTCCCAGGGCGGTAGCGATCACGTCCTGCAGTTCGCCTACGGTGATGCCGTAACGGGCCAGTTGGGCGCGGTCTGGCTCAATGTTGAGATACAGGCCGCCGGTTATGCGTTCGGCATATGCGCTGGTGGTGCCCGGCACCTGCTTGACCACGGTTTCAATTTCTTGCGCCAGCTTTTCCATTTCCTCCAGGTTTTTGCCAAACACCTTGATACCGATGGGGGTGCGGATGCCGGTGGAGAGCATGTCGATGCGCGCTTTGATCGGCATGGTCCAGGAATTGGCGATGCTGGGTATCTGCAGGGCCTGGTCCAGCTCGGCGATCAGCTTGTCTATGGTCATGCCGGGCCGCCATTCGTCCTCGGGCTTGAGGTTGATAATGGTCTCGAACATCTCCAGCGGCGCCGGATCGGTGGCGGTGTTCGCTCGTCCCGCCTTGCCATACACCGAGGCCACTTCGGGGAAGCTCTTGATGATCTTGTCCTGGGTTTGCAGCAGTTCGGCCGCCTTGGTCACCGACATGCCGGGCAGCCCGGTGGGCATGTAGAACAGCGTGCCCTCGTTGAGGGTGGGCATGAACTCGCTGCCGAGCCTTGAGGCCGGGTACAGGCTCATTGCCAGAGCCGCCAGCGCGAGAAGGATAGTCAGCTTCTTCCAACGCATCACCCAGGCGATCACCGGTCGGTACAGCCAGATCAGGAAGCGGTTCAACGAGCCTCCTGACTTGGACGGCGTAGACTGCGGCGTGTGCTTGGACATGGTGAGCAGCACCGGGGTCGCGGATAGCAGGGCCGCGC
>JAJXTJ010000008.1 GCA_021783895.1 Pseudomonadota bacterium
GTAGAGATGCGTGCGCTCCAGCCCGACGATTTCTGCCAGGCGGCTCATGTTTCCGCCGACCTTTTTGAGCTGATGCTCGAAATAAATCCTCTCGAACTCGTCGCGCGCCTCGCGTAGCGGCTGATCGAGGGGCAGCGCATACTGGGCCGTGGCGGGCGGAGAGGGGCGGGCGAATTGTCCCAGCACCCGGTTGACGTCCTCGACGGTAATCTCTTTGGACAGGGCGGTCAGCGCCAGCGTTTTCACGGCATTGTCGAGCTGCGGCAAATTGCCGGGCCAGTTTTCATCGCGCAGAAGATTCAGCGCAGCGGCGCTGAAATAGCGCTGGGGCGATTGCCCGGTTTCGATCAGCCGCGTCAGCACCTGCCTGGCGCGATCTGGAATGTCCTCGCCATGTTCGCGCAAGCTGGGCACCACCAGCGCCAGACCATTGATAGCCTGAAACAGCCGGGCGTCGAACGCACCCTCCTCGACCAACTGGGGCAGGGGCATGGACGTGGTGCATACCAAGCGCACACCATACTTTTCCAGCTTGTTCAGGATCAGCGCCAGGCCCTTCTGTTCCAGCTTGCTCAAATTTCCGATCTCCTCCAGATAGAGCAAGCCATCGCGCGCCTGTTCCAGCAGGCTCATCGGGTCGTCCGCCAAAATAGCCAGGGGTTCCGGCGCGACCCAAGGGGTATTCGATTGATGCAAGTAGCGCGCGCACAATTCCATGCCGGAGCCTGCTTCGCCAGTCAACAGCAGGGGAAAGTTCTGATTGGCTACCTGAGCCAGGCGCCGCTTCAATTCGCTGACGACGGCGCCCGTACCCAAGCCGGCCAGCGCCTCCCCATTGCACGGCAGTGGCTCGCCCTTCTTGAGCGCGCTCTCTATGGTTTTCAACAATTTTTGCAGGGCGATGGGCTTTTCCAGAAAGTCCGCAGCGCCGATGCGCGTCGCCTCCACCGCAGTATCAATGGTGCCGTGGCCGGACATCATGATCACCGGCATGGTCAACAGGCCGCTGCTTTCCCACTCCTTGAGCAGTGTGATGCCGTCGGTGTCCGGCATCCAGATGTCGAGCAGCACCAGGTCAGGGCGTTTCTGGTTGCGATACATGCGTGCCGCGCCGGCGTTCTCCGCCAGCGCGACAATATAGCCTTCGTCATGCAGAATTTCCCTCAGCAGCTCGCGGATGCCAACCTCATCGTCCACCACCAGGATTTCATGGGCTGCCATCTAAACCGCTTCCTCGCAGGGTAAATAAATGCAGACGCTTGCCCCGTGGGGCTGTAGGTTTTCGATTTTCATCCTGCCATGATGCTCCTCGATGATTTTTTTGACGACTGCCAAGCCCAGCCCGGTGCCTTTCGGCTTGGTAGTGACATAAGGCTCAAACAATCGCGCCATGAGCGCTTCGGGAAAACCGCAACCATTATCCCGGACGGTCAGCCTGACCTCGTTTTCTTCTGCTGCGGTTTCCACCATGATTTGGGGCTCTTCCGCTTCGGCCAGGGCATCCTGGGCATTTTGCAGCAGATTATGCACCACCTGGCGCAACAGGGTCGGATCCCCGGTTACTGGCGGCAACGCCGGCGCAAGCCGGGTCGAAATTTGCGCGCCGGAGTGCTCATACAGCGCCAGGATTTCGCACACCAGCTGATTGATATCCACCGCCGCCAGGTTCAGGCTGGGGGCGCGGGCATATTCGCCAAAAGCGTTCACCATGCTCTTCAGCGCCGTTACCTGATTAACGATGGTTCGCGTCGCCCGCTTCAGCACCCCTGCATCCGGCGCGCTGAGTTTGTCCGCGAGTTTATGCTCGAGCCGTTCGGCCGAGAGCTGGATCGGGGTGAGCGGATTTTTGATTTCGTGCGCCAGACGACGCGCCACCTCGCCCCATGCAGCATCACGCTGGGCCTGGAGCAAATGGGTGATGTCGTCGAATACCACGATGAAGTCGTTACCCACTGCCGCCGGCAGTCGTGTGCCGCGCACCAGCAAGACCTGATTGCCATTCTTGCCGGCATACTCCATCTGAAGTTGCCATTCTTTTCCTTCGTTGTGACGAAATTGCACTTCAACCGCCATAGCCAGCGCTTTTAGCGCTTCGTCATTAAGTGCCCACTTGTAGAACCGGCGCTTTCTCAGCGAGGACACATCTACCCCCAGAATTTCCGCAGCGGCAGGATTCATGGTCTTGAGGCTGAGGTTTTCGTCAAACGCCAGTACTCCGCTCGACAAGTGAGCCAGGATGCTTTCCAGATAGGCTTTCGCCGTCTCCAGCTGCCGCTGGTTGAGCTCGACCACCGCGCGCGCCTCCGCCAGTTGCCGGGTCATGTCGTTGAACGACTGCATCAGGGAACCCAGCTCGTCCCGGCTATGCACCGCCGGCATGATGCTGAAATCCCCCGAGGCGACGGCCTGCGTTCCCTTCGCCAGCAGGCCCAGCGGAGCGGAAAGGCGCGCGCTCAGCAGGAAAGCCACTGCGATCGAGGAAAGCAAGGCCAGCAGCAGAGCCAGCGTCAAGGTCAGGCCATAAATCCGTTTAATTCCCAGCCGCGATACAGACAGCTCCTGATAATCGCGGTATACCGTCTGTACCGCCTCCGCATCCTTGGCCAGCCGCTCTGGAACGGGCTGAAACAGCTGTAATACCCGAATATTTTCATTCAGACCAAGCACATTGACCGGAACAACCACTCGCAAATACAAGCCTTTCCCAGGAATCGACTCGATTGCCGCATAGGGTTGCTGCTGGCGCACCTGGCGCAACAATGAAGACGCGGGACGATCCGGTTGCAGGCCGGCACGCTCGCTGCCGGAAAAGGCGATGAGCATGCCGCGTGAAGTGAATAGAGACACCTCTTGCACTCCGGCTTGCTCACGCAGATTGTTAAGCTGCGTCAAAGGATCGCCGGTAGGCTGATCCACCAGGGTCAGCGCCATGTATTCCGCTTTTTTATTGAGGTCGCGCAACAAGTTATCGAGCGCGCTACGGCCCAGGCTCAGCCCCCCTTCCAAGGCGTTGTCCACGCGCACGTCGAACCAGGTCTCGATGCTCTTGCCTAAAAATTGCACCGAAACTCCATATACCAATACGCCGGGCAACACCGCCATCAAAGCAAACATCAGGAGCAGCCTTAATGTCAGCTTCGCGCCGAAAACGCGCGCCTTAAGCTTGCGCCGCAGATTCCGCAACTGGTAGAGAACCAGAGCCAGCAGGCACGCCACCAGCGCGCCGTTAAGGCCGAGCAGCAACGTGTAATATTGGGAAAGTGCTGCGGCGCTGCCGCTGGCGTTGGACAGCAAGTACAACGCGACGGCGCCGAGACCGATGCACAGGGTAAGAACATATTTCATTGCCCCCCTCCTGCGACCGCCAATATCAAGGAGTCACGTTCCAACGGTGCCATTCCGAATCCAGGTTCCAATCTTTTGACGCCAGTGCATTCACCTGCAAAGGTTTGGGCAGCTGCGCCACATCCAGCCTCATGCGCAAGCCGGCTATATAACCATCCCGTTTTTTCACCAGCGGCGATTTATCCGGTAACATCGTTTTGCCGTCAGGCTTGCCGACCACCAGCGCCTTGTTCACCACCAGAGGCTTGCTGGCTGCCTGCGGTTTCTCCGCAACCAGTGCTTTTTCGGCTACATGCCATTCTTGAAGGTGTCCAAGTTCGTGCAGGGCTTCGTTCAAGGATGAAAAGTTCTGATATTGCTCGTTAAGGCTGAGCTGGTATTGCCGGGTCAGGGCATGGTAGCTGAGGCGATAGTGTCGTTGGGCTATGGCAATGGACTCGTCCAGCCAGTACCAGCGCGGCTTCTTGAGTTCAAATTCGGCGACAAAATTGAGAGGAACGCCCTTGTTCAAAGCCTCTTCAAGCACTGGGCTGAGGCCGATTTCCAGGGTCGCTTTCAGCACCAGGGCTTCGTTCACCATTTCCAGCTCGGCGGATTTGACCTCGATGCCATCCGCCTTGGCGATTAGAGAGGACGCCAGGAACAGAGCCAGAAGGATGCCTCTGGCAACGGCAAAAAACTTAGGCTTTGAGCAATAGCGCATAATAAAACCCATCATGCTGGTTGTTGGGCGTTAACTGCCCGCCCTTCGCATTCGGCAGGGAAAGTGGCAAGCATTGGGCATCCTCGTGCCGCACCAGAAACTGGGCAATTTGTTGTTGGTTTTCCTCGGCAAACACCGAACAGGTAGCATACAACAATTTACCACCGCCGCTCAGGACACACCACAGGGCATTGAGTATTTCCGCCTGCTGCGCGGCAAATGCCGCAATGTCCGCTTCGCGTCGCAGCCACTTGATGTCTGGGTGGCGCCGCACCACGCCCGACGCGCTGCACGGCACATCCGCCAGAATCCGCTGAAACGGTTTGCCGTCCCACCACGCCCCCGTCTGAGCCGCATTCCCCGCCAGACAATGCGCTTCTAGCTTGAGCCGCAGCAAGGTCTGTTCAACTTTTTTCAGCCGTTCCGGGTCCGAATCCAGGGCGGTCAATTCGATCCTGGCCAATTCCAGCAGGTGCGCCGCCTTTCCTCCCGGCGCGGAGCAGGCATCCAGCACCCGCATCCCATCGGCGGCGTCGAGCAACCCGGCCGCGAACTGCGCTCCCGCATCCTGCACTGACACCATCCCCTCGCCAAAACCTGGCAGCTTGTCGACAGAAACCGGTTGGTCCAGCAATATCGCATTTTCTCCGACTTGTTGCCCTTCGATACCCTGCTGATGCAGCAAGTTGAGATAGGCTTCGGTCGATGTCGCCCGGCAATTCACCCGCAACGTCATCGGCGGATGCTGGTTGTTGGTTTTCAACAATGTTGCCCAGTCATCCGGATACTGCCGACGCAGCTTGTCTATCCACCATTGCGGGTGGGAGTAACGGCCTTCCTCGCTGGCATCAGCCTGTTCGAGCAGGCTGATGCGCTGGCGCAGGAAATTGCGCAGCACGGCGTTGACCAGCCCCTTGGCCCAGGGTTTTTTCAAGGCCTCGGCAGCCCTGACGGCATGATCCACCACGGCGTGCTCCGCCGCCCGGCTGTATTGCAGCTGATAAAGCGCCACCAGCAGGAGAGCACGCACCGCCGCATCCTGTACCGGCTTTTGCAACAGAAGGTCGAGAATGGCGCGCAACTGACCGTAGAAGCGTAGCGTGCCATAGCTCATGTCTTGGGCGGCGGCCCGCTGCTGCGAGGAGAGCGAAGAATGGCGGGGCAGCAGGCCTTGCAAAACCTGGTTGAGATTTCGCCCAGCCAGAACCTGGGAAACCGCTGTACTGGCGAGGCGTTGTGATTCAATCAAAACAAATGTCTTTCTCGTTTGCCTCCTCTCCCGCTTGCGGGAGAGGTTTGAGGAGAGGGTCGCCCCGCTTGCACCCGTGAAGAGCGCCTCCGCCGAAAGCGGCAGCAAAGCGGCTCACTCTGGCGTGACGGGAGAGGACTGGGAAAAGGTTGGATGGCATTTCTGGATGGAAACTGCTGATCAAAATTCAAGTTTTAAATCGGTCGCCCTTCTTCACCGGGTTTCCCACCAGAAAAATCGACGCCGTCAACCGTTTGCCTCCGGCCTTCTGAAGCTCTTTCAGCAGCAAAGCGCCTTCGCCACATCGGACCATAATCCCTGCCTTGTCCGCTTGCAGTATCTCTCCAGGGACACCCTCGCTTCGCTGCGCAACTTGCGCTTGCCAGATGCGCCAGGTTTCAGCCTGAAGCCGGGCCTGCGCCACCGGAAAAGGATTGTACGCACGCACCGCGAGGGCAATATCGGCGGCGCTTTTGCGCCAATCGATCCAACCCTCTGCTTTGGATAGTTTCGCGGCGTAGGTTGCCGCGCTGTCGTCCTGGGGTTGGGCTTGCAACGTCCCGAGCTCCAACCGCTGTAGCGCGGTGACGATGCTCAATGCGCCCAGGGCCGCCAACTTGTCATGCAGGGTTTGCGCCGTATCTTGGTCCGCGATCGGCTGCGCGGCTCGCAGCAGCATGCCGCCGGTATCCAGCCCACTATCCATTTGCATAATGGTAATGCCGGTTTCCGGATCGTCCGCCAGGATCGCACGCTGGATCGGCGCCGCACCACGCCAACGCGGCAGAAGTGAAGCGTGGATGTTCAGGCAACCGAGGCGGGGAATGGTCAACACCGCCGCCGGCAGCAACAGGCCATAGGCCGCAACAATCATCGCGTCGGCGTTAACCGCAGCTAGCCGTGCCTGAATCTCGGCATCCTTCAGCGCAGCGGGTTGCAGCACATTCAACCCATGCAGCAACGCCAATTGCTTGACCGGGCTGGGCGTCAGTTTCATGCCGCGCCCGGCGGGGCGGTCCGGTTGGGTCAAAACCAGGGCAACATCGTACCCCGCTTCAATCAGCGCAGCCAGGGCGACAGACGCAAATTCCGGCGTACCGGCGAAAATCAACCGCATTACAGCGTTTCTCGCATCAGCTTCTTCATTTTCAGGCGAATGCGGTTCAGCTTCAGCCGTGACAGGTATTCGACAAATACCTTGCCTTTCAAATGATCGATTTCATGCTGAATGCAGATCGCCAGCAACCCATCCGCTTTCAACGTAAAAGGATTTCCCTCGACATCAAGCGCTTTCACGGTGACCTTCTCTGCCCGAGTGACATTTTCGTAAATGCCCGGCACGGAAAGACAGCCTTCTTCATGTTCAATTTTTCCCTCGCTGGCAATGATTTCGGGGTTGATGAATACCTGCAGACGGTTTCGCTCCTCGGAAATATCCATCACAACGACCTGTTTATGGACATTTACCTGGGTTGCGGCGAGGCCGATACCGGGCGCAATATACATGGTTTCCGCCATGTCGGTCGCCAGGCAGCGGATTTCCTCATTCACTTCGACCACAGGAGTCGCCACGGTATGCAACCGCTCATCGGGATAATGAATGATATTTAATATAGCCATAAGTACTTGCTTGTTTAATCAATTACCTGCAAAATTTAACCCAACCCCTGAATTCGTCAAGGATTGTGGTGCTCCATTGATGCTGACCAGGAACAACCCACCCTTTGAGGCCCGCTTATGAAAAAGCCTATTTTAGCGCTGATTTTGCTTTTCGGCTTAAGTTCGCTATCCGCCGCCACCGAAATTGCGCTGCAAGACAACCATCCTGATCGCTACGTTGTGGTCAAGGGCGACACGCTTTGGGGCATTGCAGGAAAATTTCTCAAGCAGCCCTGGCACTGGCCGGAAATCTGGAAAATGAACAGCCAGCAGATCAAGAACCCACACTGGATATATCCCGGCGACACGGTCGTGCTGGACATGTCCGGCGGTTCACCAGAATTACGCTTGGTCAAAGATCTCGAAACAATTAAGCTGAGTCCGCACGTCCGGGTTGAGACATCAGAAACGAGCGCCATTCCCAGCATTCCGCTGGCGGCAATCGGGCCGTTCCTCAGTAAGCCGCTAGTCATTGAGGAAGGCGAGCTCGAAAAAGCGCCCTACATTATCGGCGCAGAGGAAAGCCGCGTCATTCTAGGCGCGGGCAATTCCGCCTACGTACAATCCATCATGAAAGGCGGCGCGCTAAACTGGCAGATTTACCGCCCAGGCAAAGCGCTGGTTGATCCCGATTCCCATGAAACCCTGGGATATGAAGCGATCTATCTGGGAGACGCCAGAATCACCCGGTTCGGCGCCCCAGCTACAATAAATATCACCCAATCCACCCAGGAAATCAATGTCGGCGACCGGCTTGTGGAAATGAAGGAAAACGCGGCCAGCGCTTACGTGCCCCACGCGCCGGATAAGCCGATCTTCGGCAGGATCATTTCTGCCTATGGCGGCGTCGCAGAAGTTGGAAAGGGCTCGATTGTCACGCTAAACAAAGGACGCCGCGACGGTCTCGAAGTCGGCCATGTGCTGGCGATTTACCGCCACGGACGGAGCATCGCGCGTGGCGCGCACGATGACACTTCGCCGGAAATCGTCAAATTGCCCGACGAGCGCTATGGTCTGGTGTTCGTCTTTCGCGTCTTCGAAAAAGTCTCTTATGCCTTGGTAATGCAAAGCGAGCGTCCGGTGCAATTGCTGGACGACGTGCGCACACCGTAACGGACATGACGAGAAATGCCGCCCTGAATCATGAACAAAAGTAGGCGCATCTAGGCGACACCCCTTCTCGCCATGTCCGTTCCCTCTCCTACCTCGTCCCCAGAGAGCGGCCCTCATCCCAACCTTCTCCCAGGGGGGGAAGGGGCAAAGGAGAAGGGCACTTGTTCTGATCTGCTCGCGCCCGATGACGATATCGCGTTCTGGGTTGGTTTGAGCCTGATCCCAGGGCTGGGTGACGAGTCTTACCGCAAGCTGCTGCGCGCCTTCGGTGAACCAAAAAAGGTTTACGCCGCATCCTATGCATCCCTGTCGGACGTTGTCGGAAAAGGGGTGGTTGAGGGCATACGTCGCGGCGTTAACCCAGATACGCTTGCACCACTCTTTGCCTGGCTCGGTAATGAGCATAACCATATCGTTACCCTGGCCGATGCCGAATACCCTCAATCCCTGCTGCAAATTCCCGATCCCCCTCCCCTGCTTTATGTCAAAGGTCGCCTCAATCTTCTGAACCAGCCGGCGATGGCGGTTGTCGGTAGCCGTAACGCAACGCCACAAGGGCAAATGAATGCCGAAATGTTTTCCAGGAGTCTAAGCGACAGCGGGCTGTGCATCGTCAGCGGAATGGCGTTGGGCATCGACGCAGCCGCTCACCGCGGAGGGCTGGAAGGCGCGTCCAGCAGTGTCGCCGTGGTCGGAACCGGCCTGGATATCGTTTACCCGTCTCGCAACCACGCCTTGGCTCACGATCTGGCACAGCACGGCACACTGGTTTCCGAATTTCCGCTAGGCACAGCGGCTATGGCGCACAACTTTCCGCGCCGCAATCGCATTATCTGCGGACTTTCCCTGGGCTGTCTGGTGATCGAGGCGGCAATTCGGAGCGGTTCGTTGATCACCGCCCGTTTGGCCGTTGAGCAGGGACGGGAAGTTTTCGCCATTCCCGGCTCTATTCACTCGCCCCTGTCCAAAGGCTGCCACGCCCTGATCAAGCAAGGCGCCAAGCTAGTCGAGTGCGCCAACGATATTCTCGATGAGCTGAAGTGGCCATCACAGCGGAATCCTGTCACGGAGAGCGAGGGGGGTGCCACAGAGAACGACCGTCACCCATTGCTGGATGCCATCGGGTTCGACCCTGTCGGAATCGACGCGCTGACGGCGCGCAGCGGCTTGACGAGCGATACCGTTTGCGCCATGCTGTTACAATTGGAATTAGAAGGGCGAATCGTCGGCCTACCCGGTGGACTTTACCAATTAATTGCCTAACATTAAAACTAGGTGAAACCAGCACAATGTTTGATATTTTAGTCTATCTGTTCGAAAATTATTTCGAGGTCAACATTTATCCCGATGAGGGCACATTGACCCGTGAGCTCAGCGCGGCAGGCTTCGATCGGGATGAAATCGGCCAAGCCATGGCCTGGGTCAATGGCTTGGAGCGACTGACGCAACAAAGTTATCTACCCAGTCTGGCAACCTCGTGCGCGCAGCGAATCTATTCCGACACAGAGGAAAACAAGATCGGAATAGAATCCCATGGCTTCCTATTGTTTCTTGAAATTTCCGGCATCCTTAATCCCGTTCAACGCGAATGGGTTATCGATCGGATCATGGCGCTCAACGAACACGGGATTTCGCTTGAACAGGTTAAATGGACTGTGCTGATCGTGCTCTGGAGCCAAGGCCAGGCAAGCGACTTCATGTTCATCGAGGATCTGCTGTTCAGCGATACCCAGCCCACCATGCACTGACAGGACAACCGGTTCTTGCCATTGCCGCCGGTTCTTCATAATCATCCGCGCCCAAACCCACTAATTTTAGCGAGAGCGCATGTCCTCCAGCCTCCTGATCGTCGAATCCCCCTCCAAAGCCAAAACCCTTAAAAAGTACCTTGGCAAGGATTTTGAAATTCTCGCCTCTTATGGCCATGTGCGCGATCTTGTGCCTAAGTCGGGAGCCATAGACACAGAAAATAACTTCAAGATGAAGTACGCCCTGATCGAGCGCAATTCGAAACACGTCGACGCCATTGCCAAGGCCGTCAAAGCCGCCGACCATATCTATCTGGCAACTGACCCGGATCGCGAAGGTGAAGCCATTGCCTGGCATCTTTCGGAAATTCTGAAAGACAAGAAGCTACTTAAAAACAAGGAACTAAAGCGCGTCGTCTTTCATGAAATCACCCAATCCGCCGTGCTGGCGGCGGTTGCCAACCCGCACGATATTGCCATGGACTTGGTAAACGCCCAGCAGGCAAGACGCGCGCTGGATTATCTAGTAGGTTTTAACCTCTCGCCGTTGCTGTGGAAGAAAATCAGCCCCGGGCTGTCTGCTGGCCGGGTGCAGAGTCCGGCGCTCAGGATGATCGTTGAGCGGGAAGAGGAAATCGAAAAATTTCAGCCGCGCGAATACTGGTCTTTACATCTAGACAGCCATAAAGAAAAACTAACATTTTCCGCGCGCCTAATCGAGTTCAAAAGAAACAAGCTGACCCAGTTTTCTGTGGAAAATGAGGCTGAACAGAACAAAATAGTCACCGCCCTTTCAGGGAATAGCGCCAAAGTCACTAAAGTGGACAAGAAGCGCAAAGCTCGCAACGCTGCGCCACCTTTCACCACCTCTACGCTGCAACAAGCTGGTGTGCGCCAATTAGGTATGACCACCGAGCGGGT
>JAJXTJ010000009.1 GCA_021783895.1 Pseudomonadota bacterium
CGAAGGCGATGAGGCATTCCGGTTCGGCTTCACCTATACCCAAACGCAGATCAACGCGCTCAACGGGGAATGGCGCATCGGTGGCCAGATCGGCGATGAACCCGGATTCTTTGGCGAGATATTCCAGCCGCTCGACCCGGCTGCGCGCTACTTCGTTTCTGGAAGGCTCGGCTATATAAGCAGAAACGTCAATGTGTTTGACAGCGAGGGCAACAACTTCACTCAACTCAGGGCGAGCGGATATGGAACGGAGTTGGCTGCGGGCAGGCAATTCGGCACCTGGGGCGAACTGCGGCTCGGCTATCGCTACGAGACCGGCAACATTGAAGTCGGGATCGGCGCCCCCACCCCCGACCAGGATTACGATACCGGACAGTTTTTTGTACGCTTGACCGATGACAAACTGGACAGCGTGTATTTCCCGACCAAAGGTCATGTCGGAAAAGTTGAATGGCGGATTTCACGCGAAAGCTTCGGTGCCGATACAGACTTCGACCAGGTTGACCTCGGCTATAGCCAAGCCTTCAGCTGGGGACGCAACACCCTGTTCGGCGGCCTGAACCTGAATACCACCCTGGATGACAATGCCCCCATCCAGAGCCTCTATCGACTGGGCGGCTTCCTTCGCTTGTCGGGTTTCGACCAGGACCGCTTGACTGGCCAGCAAGCCGGCCTGGCGCGCTTGATCTACATGCGCGAGATACAAAATGCCCAGTTTTTCAAGGCCTATGTGGGCGCAAGCCTGGAACTGGGCAACACCTGGCAGGACACCGGCGATATCAGCTTCGGCGACACCATCTTTGCGGGCAGCGCCTTTATCGGTGCGGACACCCCGATTGGCCCGATTTATCTGGGCTATGGTCGAAACGACCGGAGCGATGGCAGTGTGTACCTGTTCCTCGGCCCGCTGTTCAGCTTCTAGGGAAAGGGAGATGCTGGTTTATCAATGGACCGGCACCGGCACCGGCAAGCCTAGGCGAGGAATGGAGCGCGGTTCCGGACAAAAAAACGCGGGCTGATGCCCGCGTTTTTCAGACTGAGTAACGACCCCGTATTACCAGGCCAGACAGGTCAGGCCCACGCCGCTGTCAATCGATTCTCAGGCACGATCACTTGGTGGACGTCCCGATCCCCAACGCCTTGAAGCGCTGGGCCACCAGCAGCGACCACTTGTCGAAGGCATTCTTCGCGTAGTTCCAGGACTGGAACGAATTCATGTAGCCATTCGCCCAGGTATCCACAGCGCTGGAATCCATCTCGGCCGCGTACTTGCGGCCGACCGTGGTATCGCGGCACTCGGCGAGGACGGCACCCGATGTGGCGTCGAGGAACTGCATTTCCATGCCCGTCTCACCGAGGTAAGGCGTTGAGCCTGCCGGGCCGCCCGTCGCCACGCCCGAGCCCGCCTCGGCAACAAACCCGAAGGGGATCAGCGTTCCGGCGACGCTGCGCTTGACATCGGTCGGCTTCAGGCTGGTGAGCGCAACGGCAATCACGATCGTGCCGGGCCCGGGCGCGGTGACCACCGCCATCTGCGGCTTGAGGGCCTTGACCAGTGAGTCGTTGAAGTAGTCGGTCAGCTTTTTCAGATCGGATGGATCGACCGCCACGTTCTCGCCGTCCTTGGGCTTGAGTGACACGAGGATGCGCGAAATCATCACCTTGCTGTATTGCTTGGGATCCACGCCAGGATCGCGCCAGCATTCAACCCCGTTGCCCTTGGCGGCCGGCTTGAGGCGTTCATAATTCGTCAGGAAGCCTGACCGCGTCAGGCGCCGGGGGTCGGTCACCGTGACGGCGGCGCCATTGCTTTTACTCGCGGATGCTTCGGTTTCAGCCGCAGCATGGCCTGACATGAGCGCCGCGCCCAGCAAGGCTGCAGCGCACAATCCACTCAGGCTCCCGGCGAAACCCGCTTTGCCAAGTTGATGATTCATTCCGTTCCTTTTCATTTTGATTTCGACTGAGTAGTGACTCTTTTTGATGATGCCGACCAGGCATTGGTCGGCGACAAGCACATGCGTGATGGGAATCCAACCATCACAGCGGCGTGCAGGAGCCAAACAGCACGAAGGCACCGTCGCGGCTGCTGAAGGTTGAAACCATCTTGCCGTCCATGGTGTTCAGCGCCATGCTCCAGGCCAGACCCAGCTCGGTGCCCTGAAGCAGGATCTGGTTTTCGTCTTTCTCCATGGCGCGGATCGGCGAGGTGCGCTTCGGTCCGACGATCACCTTCTTGGCGAAATCGATCCGCATGAATGCCGGCGCACCGACATCGTCGGGAATACCTGCTTCGCACTTCTCTCCCGAATGGCACTCCATGGCCTCGACCGGTGCGCAGATTAGCGGCTTGGAACCATCGAAATCGCCCGCAATCGCCGCCGATCCCAGAGACCAGATCAATGCCGCCAGGGGCAGACGCAACATTTTTTCCATCTTCAACTCCCTTTACCTGATCGTATAGCCGCGGCCTTCCATGCAGGCGCCATAGGCCCGGTAGAAGGTGTTGATTTGTTGCTGATGCTGAGCCTGGGCCTGCTGGTTCTGGGCTTCCTGGTTCTGGCGTGCCCTTCGGCCTCCGGCCATGGTGCCGACGACCGCACCGATCGCAGCGCCCTGGCCGGCATCTCCGGCGATCGCGCCGATCGCCACACCGCCCACCGCGCCCCGCGCGGCGCCCTGAACCCGCTCGCCGCCACCGGTTGCCGGGCCCGTGGCCTGGGCAGGCGGCGCCAGGGAAGCCGGATCGATGCCCGTATTCTGCCTGGCCCACCCGTAGCACTCGTTATCGTCCTTGCCCTGCTGCTGCGCGCTTTGTCCTTTCGCGGGATAGACAAGCGGCTTTTGCGCCATGGCGGTGAAGGCCATACACAGGCCTGCGACTCCGATCGAAATACGCATCAGATTGCGCATGTTTAAACTCCTATCAAATTGTTCATCATGGAAAATCAACCGCTACTCTGCCTTCTGCCAGCTCGCGTCCGGATTGAATTGCTTCATCTTCGAGGCGATCTCGGCGGTCTTGTCGCCCAGGTTCTTCTGGTAGACGACGCCATCGTGGTTGCAGATGAAGGTCATCACGCCTGAGGCGCCCCAGCGCGCCGGATACGCAGCCAGCGCGTAACCGCCGATCATGTTGCCTTTGACCAGGTAGTCATAGGCCCCCCCCGGCGCGTCCTTGCCCTGGCCGGTGAGAATCCGGTAGTAGTAGCCATGAAGGGGAATAGGATTCGCGTCCTTCGCCGAATAACCTTCGCTTTTCACCTGCGCTGCGAACGGACCGAGCGGCGACAGCGGTTCACCTTCCTTGGCCGGCCATAACAGGCCGTCGCGCTTGCCTTCGCTGCTGCGGAATTTCTGCGCGTACTCGATCAGCCCATCGCTATCGCGATCCGCCTCGGCGTACTCCCGTTGGGCGTCGCCGTAGGCGAGACAGGATTTGATCGTGAACAGTTCGTTCTCGCCGATGCGGCGGTTGATGATTTCTTCCCCACCCGCCGCAGCATCGAATTTCCAGCCCGTCGAGTCCTTGACCAACGGGAAGGGGAAGGGGAACTCCTTCTCGCCCAAGATCATGATGGCCTTGGTATCGCTGCTGCGCTCGAACTTGAGCAATTTATCGTACGCGGCAATAAAGCGTTCGCGCATCTGCTGGTCGGCGACGGCATCGCCGGTGTAGATGAGCTTGTCGCTGCCCGGGCCGAGCACCGTGTAGACCGACTTCAGGTCATGCGACTTGAAAGCATCGTAGAGTGCCTTGGCAGCAAGCTCCGGTGACGAATACGATCCCTGCGTCACGGCCTTGGTCTTGGCCTGTGTCGGTGCGACCTGCTTCGCTGGACGGTCAGCTGCAGCCACGTGTGTTGCACCCAGTGTCATCGTGACCGCCACTGCGACCGCTGCGAGAATTTGCACGTTCATGGTTTTGTTCATCATGTTCTCCTAGCGACGACGTCCGCCACCACCACCGCTGCGGCCGCCACCACCACCGCTGCGTGCACCGCTGCTCATGGAAGAGCGGCTTGATGCACCGCGGTTGCTGTAACTGCTGGTCTGCTGGCGCGATTGGCCCGAATCGAACGACGGGCGGCTGCTGGCGCCGCCGAAATCGCCACCGCCGCGCTGCACATCCCGGGTGCCGGCGCTGGCCCCGCCGAAATCAGCACCGCCGCGCTGCACGTCCCGGGTGCCGGCACCGGCACTGCCCCGGTCGAAATCACCGCCGCCGCGCTGCATATCCCGGGTCCCGGCACTTGGGCCAGTCCGGCTGCCGCTGTCGTAGCCACGCGCGTCGCGGCGGGATGCCGTCGCACCCGGGTCCGACTTGCGGAACTGCTCGCGCGTCCTGGCGTCGCTGTAGGCGACGCCCTTGCGCTGCGCCGGGTTGTGATTCCAGTTGCCGTTTTTCGCCTTGTTCTTGAACTCAGCGTTGTTGTTGATAAACGCATTGTTCTTGTTGACGTTGATGTTGACGTCGCCGCCATGCCAGTCGCAATTGCCCCAGCCCCAGTGGTTGTTCGCAATTGCGTAGCCGACGCCAAAGGCAACCGCACCGTACAGCACCGGGTGCGGATAGTAGTAAGGCGGCGGCGGATAGTAGTAGGGGGGATAGGCAGGCGCCCACCAGGTGCCATAGACGACCGTCGGGTTATAGGTCGGCACATAGACGACCTCGGGCTGCGCCGGTTCGATGATGATGACCGACTGTTCCTTGACGACCTTCTGCTGCTCGTTGCTCTTCAGGTTGCCGGCCGCATCCGCTTTTTGGCGCAGGCTCTGGACGGTCTGCATGACGCGCTTCTGGTCTGCAAGGAAGGCATCGCCCAGTTCCTGCGTCCACTCGAGCTTGTCGTTCATCATCTCGAGCACCTGCGGATACGCGGTCAGCGACTGCACCGAAGGATCCCAGTTCTTCTCCAGCACCGCCTTGTCGAGCGCATCGCCCTTGAGGCCCTTGTTCTCCTTGACGAAGCGCGCCGCCGCGACCACGTCGAGCGGATAGGTCGCCGCCATCAGGGTCTGGGCGAGCAAGTCGTCCGGATAGAGCGCGATCGGCGCCAGCAGCGAATCGAGCTTTTCCTGCGGCATCGGGGCCTGCGCCGCTGCCGGCTCGGCCGCCATCACCGTAACCTGCATGGGGCCCCACCCCGGGGACATCATCGCAGCCGCGATGACCACGCTCAGCACCTGCAAGATCCTGCGCGAATCGCGCCTGAATTTCACTGTTCCAGTGCCACACCGGCCAGCACTGCCCGGATCGGCCGCTTCAACGTGCGATAACTTGTATCTGTTAAGCATGAGTTGCTCCCCTAGTTCGGGAATTTAAAAATCACTGCCTGCTCTGCCCGACAACCGAAAAACCGTCGCGCTTAACGACGCACCTTACTTCGGCGCCGCCGCAGGTTTGGCCGGCGTGGTCACAGAGATTGCCAAGGCTTCGGTGTAGGTCGCCTTGACCAGATCGCCCGTTTTCACGTTCTTGAGCTTGGCCGGATCCTCCACCTTGATGTCGACTTCGTTGCCCCCGGGACCGCGAACGGTGACCAGCCGGGTTGCCGCATCGATCGCCGTCACCGTGCCCACGATCGTGGTCTGGCTGCTCACGACACCGCCCGGCTTGGCGCCGGGTGCGGCGCGCTTGACTTCGTCGCTCACGGTGATGCCCGGCTTGGCGCCCTCGGCCTTTTCCAGGCTGAGCGTGACCGCCTCGGCATAGGTCAGGGTGATCATGTCGCCCACCTTCACCTGGTCGAAATTCCGGGCCTCCGGTCCCACCTTCAGTGTCCGGATCTTGCCTTGGGGGCCCTTCACGGTCACGGTGCGTTTTGCCTTGTCGATGGCGGTGACCGTGGCCTGGATTTCAACGGCCTGGGCAACCCCGGCGCCGGTGGGGCTCTTGGCCTCCACCATGACGGCGGAAGCGCCGGGTTTTTCTGCCAGCGCAATTGAAGGGGCCGCAGCCAGGACAGCAACCAGAGTCAGCAATAGAGGTGAACGCATGGGTATCTCCTTAAGGTTTTTGTACATACATGAAATAAGTTGAAGCTCGCTGTTACTTCTTCAACCTGGTGAACTTCGTACCCTTGGCAGACCAGCCGCCCATCAGTCCCTCTTTTCCGAAACCGAAGGCGACGACCGAGTATTGTGATTTCAGGGTGTCCGCACTCATGGCGGGGGTCGACGCGTCCATCACCGTGATGCCCGTTTCCACACCCACCGAATAGCCTTCGCTGGCGCGAAATTTGTCGAGTGACGCCTGGGTCAGGAACAGAAACACGAAGCTCGCCTTCTGATAGCCGCCCTGGAAGCCCGCCGAGCCGGCTTCCATCTTGTAGTAACCGACCGTCTTGCCGCCGACTCTTAGGGCGCCTTCACCCCATTGCGCACCGACGACAAAGCCGACTTTCTTGACGTCCGGCATGACGAGCACGCCCTTGGCGGCTGCCAGATATTCGGCGGCGCCCTTTACCTCTTTTTTGAATTGCCTCAACGCGGTATCGACACTCGCGTCGATTTCCGATGCGCTGCCGGCGTGCGCCGCATCCAGTGGCAGCAGAAACAAGGCCAGCATCAGCGCAAAGAGGCTTGCCTGGAATTTCACTACGGCCTGCTTGATCATGATTCGAACTCCAAAATAAGTACAAATGTGCAAATTGTGTGCGGCACCCAATGGCGCCAAAACAACCCTTAAACAAATTCAAGATAGGTAATCCTCACCCTCCCGGCAATTGGGCTTTGGTCCTATTCCGCGCCTGAACGGCTGCGGACGGGCTTATTCGGTAAACTGGACGGGTTACTGACAAGCACCAGACGAATCCGATCAATGACTGCGGTCCTCATCCCGGCCATGTATGCCATGGGCGGCATCTGCGCCTTCTCGGCGCTGCATCACGGGATTGCCGTGATGCAGCGCCGCGTGGGGAAACTTCATCTCCTGTTCGCCCTGCTGTCCGCGACAATTCTGGCGATCCTCCTGACCAAGGCCGGCGCCTACCAGGCGACCACCGTCCCGGATCTGGTTGCGCTGCGAAGGTGGGAAGTCTCCGCCATCTGCCTGTTGTTCCTGCTGTTTCCCTGGTGGATCGCCGGATTCACGGGCGTCCGGCCGCGCGCATTCCTGCTTGGCAGCAGCGCCTTATGGATCCTGCTCTTCGTCGTCAACCTTGGCTTGCCGTATGGCGTCCAGTACGTCGGCCTGCCCAGCCTGGCCTATCTCGAACTGCCCTGGGGCGAGCGCGTGGTCGACTTGCGCGTGCTGCAGCGCAGCGCCTGGCACAACATCGGAATGCTCGGGATTCTCGTCATCATGGCGTACAGCGCCCACGCCTGTCGTGTCCAGTACCGGCGCGGACAGCACAAACGGGCCTGGGCCCTGGGCTGGTCGCTGGGCCTGTTTTTCGGCGCAGTCCTGTTCAACTTCGCCGCCAACCGCGGGCTTATCGAGTTCGTCCATCTGAGCGACCTCGGTTTCTTCTCCCTGGTGCTGCTGATGGACCTGGAGATGATGCGCGAATCGCGCGACCAGAATCGCCGCATGCGCGACGTGCTGGACCGCCTGCCCGCGGCGATCTGCCTGAAGTCGCCGCAGGGGCATTTTCAGCTGGCCAACACTGGCTTCGCGACGCTGGCGAATGCCGACATCCACCGCATCGTCGGCAAGACGGATTTCGACGTGTTCCCGCCGGAACAGGCCGAACGCTTCCACGCGGACAGCCTCAGGGCGCTTGAAACGGGCCAGGACATCGCGAACGAGTATGTCCTTGAATGCGACGGCAGCCGGCGCCTTGTCGAATCGCACCACTTTCCGCTGCTGCGGCCGGACGGCTCCGCGTATGCGGTGTGCGGGGTGTGTATGGACATCACCGAATCCCGGCAGAAGGATGAGGCCTTGCACAAGTTTCGCCGGCAGATCTGGCACACCGATCGCGTGGCCAGCACGGGCGCCATCTCCGCGTCGCTTGCGCACGAGATCTGCCAGCCGCTGGCCGCCATTCTCAACAATGCCCAGGCGGGTCTGCGCTTCCTCGGCCATGAGCCCGTCGACCTCGAGGAAATACGCGCCATTTTTCAGGACATCGTGCGTGACGACAAACGTGCCGGGACGATCATCAACGGCTTGCGCGCCATGCTGCAGCAGCAGGAAACCCCTTATGCCGACATCAACCTGGCCCAGGTCATCGATGAGGTACTCGAACTGCTGCACAGCGAACTGATCCGGCACGGCGTGGAAGTCGAGCGCACGCTGGAAACCAATCTGACGGTGCGGGCGAACAAGACACAAATCCAGCAGGTGGTACTCAACCTGATCATCAACGCCCAGGAAGCCATGACGGAACAACCAGAAGGCCAACGCAACCTGCAGATCTCGGCGACGCACGCTGACGGCAAGGCCCGGGTATCGATCTGCGATACCGGCCACGGCATTGCGGAGGACATGCTGGACCGTATTTTCGAAAGTTTCTACACCACCAAGGCCCAGGGCCTGGGGGTAGGCCTGGAGGTATGCCGCTCGATCATGGAATCCCACCGCGGTGCCATTTGGGCCGAAGCTAATCCGGACCGCGGCGCTACCTTCCACTTCACCCTGCCGTTTGCCGAGGAAGCCTCCGCGACGGATAGTTCGGCCAGCGCGTGACTGCAGGGCCACGACGGCCCATGAAGGTGTCTGCTGTCAGGCGGCGTCTTCCTGCACCACCCACGTGATCGCATCCAGCAAGGCCTGGTCGTCCACGGGTTTGCGCAGAAAAAAACGCACGCCCAGGTCGCGGGCCATCTTGCGCGTGTCGTCGTCATCGCGCGCCGATATCGCAATCACGGGCAAGGTAATGCCTTTCTCCCTGAGCCGCGCGCTCAGCTCCAGGCCATTCATGCGCGGCATCGTGATATCCATGAGGATGCAGGCATGCGCTTCGTCGTGCACGTCGGCCAGGAAACTTTCGGGATTGCCGTAGGCATGGCTGTCGATTCCGGCCGAGCGCATCAGCCGCGACAAGCCTTGGCGCACCGAGTCGTCGTCGTCGACGATATTGACGTGCAAGGTTTCTGTTTTGGGTGGCACGGGAAACGCTCCATCAGCGTGCGATGAAGCTTCAAATTAAGCGCTTGGGCCGTAAGGGACAATTAGACTTTGGTCTCATCCGCTTCTGAGCCGTACTTAATTCGAACAATTCCTTATTCTTCGCGTTGCTGCTTCCAGCCCTTCGGGCGGATCAGCATGAGGTTGCCATCGTCGCTGCCGACGCCGAGGAAGATGGCGCCGATCAGGCGGAAGACGTTCACCCGGTAGTACTTGGTGCCGTAGGCGGGATTGTCGAGCAACGGGTCGGCGATCGCCACCGACTGATCCTCGGAGCGGTAGCCGGAGAGCACGATGAAATGTCCGAATGCATCACCGCGGACATCGTCGGGGCCGGCGTCGGTCTCGCGCGAACACTGGTAGAGGTAGGTGCCGTTGGTGCCGGTCAGGAGCGGGGTGCCCTTGGCGAGTACTTTGGAAATAAGCTCTGGCGTGAGATCGCCCCACACGAACCGGCCACCCAGTTCTACGTACCGTTCGACCGCCTCCATCGCGGGCCCGTAGCGCGGATCGTCGAGGAGGCCCCTTGCCTCGGCACGCGCTTTCAGCTTCGCCAGCACGTCGGTCGGCTGCGCAAACCAGGTCGGGTCCATGTGACGGGTGTTGCACACCCAGGTGTCAACCTCGTAACCCCGCGCCAGCGCGTGCACCGCGAGATGGACCATCAGGGTTCCGCCGCCCGGCCCCGGCAGTTTTGCCGTCTCCCTGATCACGGTTTGAAGGTCGATCGGATCATTGTAGTAGCGGTAGATCGCATGCAGGGAAGTCGGACCACAGGTCGTGTAATCCGGCTGCCGCTCGATTTGTACGGGCAGATCGATATCCATGGATACACCCCATTCGGGAAGGCTTCAATTATCAATATAGCCAGCAATGCCATGGCCATGTCGCCGATTTCGGAGAGCTGGCTGCGGCGATGCTGCCTGGGTCTGTAGAACCGGGGAGGTTGCGGATTCAGGCGACGGCTTGGGGAAGTTCGAGTCCGACAATGTCGCACAGGTGGACGAGTTCTGCGACGGTATGGGCTTCCATCTTTTCCATGACCCGGCCGCGATGTGCTTTCACGGTCTTTTCCGCGATGCCCAGGTCAAATGCAATCTGTTTGTTGAGGCGCCCCTGCAGGACCCGTTCCAGCACCTCGCGCTCCCGCAGGGAAAGCAG
>JAJXTJ010000010.1:0-6795 GCA_021783895.1 Pseudomonadota bacterium
CGCCTCGGTTTTCTTTAGCATCTCCATCAAGGTAATACCACTGTCCCTCCTCGCGTATGAAGCGGCTGATTTCATGCAATCGAAAGGCACGACCGCCGATCTTGTAGCGGGCGACGAATTCCACTTCGGCATGGGTTTCATCAGTCTGGTGATGGCATTTGACTTGAAGACCGAGCCATTTGGGCCGGGGTTCGTCGTTGAGGCCCAGTGAGGCGGGGCGGGTGTCGGGGTGCCAGGTGGCGAGCAGGTAAGCTTCATGCACCATGGTGTAGGCGGTGTAACGCGAGCGCATCAACGCTTCGGCGGTGGGGGCGTTGGCGTTGGTGCTGATGTAGCGGCCGCAGCAATCCTCATAACTGTGCGGCAGGCCGCAGGGGCAGGACAGAGGCACGTTCACCTCACCAGCTTGTGGAAAGTGCCCAGCCGTCGTCTGTCGATCTTGCCCGCTGCGGCGGCTTCCAGCACGGCGCAGCCCGGTTCCACCAGATGGCGGCAATTGCTGAAGCGGCAATGGCCGAGGTAGGGGCGGAATTCGACGAAGGCGTGGGCGACATCCATCTCGTTGACGTGGGACAGGCCGAATTCCTGCAAGCCGGGCGAGTCGATGATATGGCTGTGTTCGTCGAGATGGTAGAGGCGCGCATGGGTGGTGGTGTGCTTGCCGGAATTCAGCGCCTGGGAAATTTCGCGTGTGTGTGCCAGCGCCGCAGGCAGCAGGGCGTTGATGATGCTCGATTTGCCCATGCCGGATTGTCCCACCAGCACGCTGGTTTCGCCCTGCAAATGGGGCCGTAGCGGGCTGATGTCCTGCCTGGCTGAAAGAGTGACGAGAGGATAGCCCAGATCGCGGTAAAGCTGCAATTGGGCCAGCGCCGCGCGGCTTGCCTGCTCCAGGTCGCACTTGTTGAGCACAATGACGATCTTGAGCGAGGCCGCTTCGGCTGCGATCAGGCAGCGGCTGACCAGGTCCTCGTAGAAGGCCGGCTCTGCCGCCACCACCACGATGATCTGGGTGACGTTGGCGGCAATGACCTTTTCCTTGAATTCGTCGGAGCGGAACAACTGCGATGTGCGCGGGTCAATTGATTTGATGACGCCCTGAGCGGAGCCGGTCATTTCGATCTGGAGCCGGTCGCCGCAGGCGACACCGCCTTTCTTGCCTCGGGTGACGCAGGAAACGATGCCCTCTGCCGTTTCAACGTCGAAGTGTCTGCCGAAGGCGGCGACGACCTGGCCGTGCGTAACTTTACTCATCTAAGAAAACGGCAGGCTTGAACCACAGAGGAACAGAGAAAACCAGGAGATGGTTTTAACAACAGTGGCTTTGCCGGGGGCATAGGTTTCTCTTTCTCTGGTTTCCAACTCTGTGCCTCTGTGTCTCTGTGGTGAAATGTTTTTTTCGGGCTTATCAAGACCCGAGCAGGGCGTCTATCTTCGCCGCGCAGATGAAATCGTTTTCGGACAGGCCGTTGATGGCGTGGGTGTGATAACGCATCCGGCACTGGTTGTAGCCCACTTCCATGTCGGGGTGGTGATCCTCGCGATGGGAAACCCAGGCGGTGGCGTTGACGAAGGCCATGGTCTGGTAATAATCCTTGAAGCGGTAGACTTTGCTGATTTCGCCGTCGGCATATTCCCAGCCGCTGATTAGCGTCAGAAATTGGTGGATATTTTCTTCGGACAGGGGGGGTACGCCGCCCTCGCAGGGTTTGCAGCTCTTTTTGATCAGATCGCAGAACGGTTCGTCGGCCATGGTCATTTCTCCTGTCCGTTACTTGAAGTGGTAGTACTGGAGATTCAAATAGGCGGCAACGTGGTTCTCCTCATCGGGAAACCATTTCGCGCCGGCATTGGTGTTGCAGGTGCGAATGCGGGCCAGGAGTTGCTGCGGGTTCTTCACCTTGCGTTCGAGGCGGGAGTAAATGGCGGAGCCATCGCCGCCGGTCATTGAAGCGTGGCAACTGATGCAGGATTTGTCGTGCAGGGTTTTGCCGATCCTGGCATCTCCCTTGGGAAAGGGATTGGCAAACGCAGGCGCGCTGACGAGGAGCAGGCTCAGAAGCAGTGTAGTAAATTTCATGTAAACCTCCGTGGGGTGATGTTGCTAATTATTTCCGCGTGGGCACAAAAACGTGCCCACCCTACCATGAGCCTGAAGCTGCGCGATGCGGATCGCTGCCGGCGGATGCGAATCGTAAAACGCCGAATGCAGTGGATCGGGGGTGAGGGTTGAGGCGTTGTCGTTGTAGAGCTTGACCAGCGCCCGCACCAGATCGTCGGCGCTGGCATTTTTTGCGGCATAGCGGTCGGCCTCGAATTCGTTCCGGCGTGAGTAGAAGCTCATCAGCGGCTGGAGCAGGAAGGTGAACGCCGGCATCGCCAGCAGGAACAGCAGGAGTGCCGTGGCGGTGCCTGGTGTGGCGACGCCGAGGCCGTGGTAAAACCATCCCTTGTCCGTCAGCCAGCCGAGCAGCCACAGTCCGGCCAGGCTCATGGCGGCCATCAGGACGATGCGCTTGATGATGTGACGGTGCTTGAAGTGCCCGAGTTCGTGGGCCAGTACCGCGACGATCTCGTCGTGGCCGAGGCGCGCCAGCAGGGTGTCGAAAAACACGATCCGCCGGGATTTTCCGAAGCCGCTGAAATAGGCGTTGCCGTGGGTGCTGCGCTTGGAGCCGTCCATCACGTAGAAGCCCTGCGCGTGGAAGCCGCATTTCTGCAGCAGTTGTTCGACGCGCTCTTTCAGCGAGGTATCCTCCAGCGGCGTGAACTTGTTGAACAGCGGCGCGATGAAGGTGGGGTAAACCGCCAGCACCAGCAGGTTGAATCCCATCCATGCGCCCCATACGTAAAGCCACCAGTATTCGCCCATCCGTCCCATCAGCCACAGCACGCCGAGCACCAGGGGAATGCCGAGCGCCGCGCCGAGCAGCATCTGCTTGGCGAGGTCGGCAAAAAACAGCTTGACTGTCATCTTGTTGAAGCCGAAGCGGGCGTCGATGCCGAAGGCGCTGTAGAAACCCAGCGGAATTTCGATTAAAGAGGAAATGGCGAATACGCTCAGAATCAGCGCCGTGCCCTGCCACAGCCCCGTTCCGAGCAGTTCGCGCCACAGGCCGTACAGCGCCTCGATCCCGCCGCCCAGCGTGAAGCCGAGCAGCAGGGCGGTTTCCACCACGAGATGCAGGTTGCCCAGGCGGGTTTTGGCGATGCTGTAATCTGCGGCTTTCTGGTGCGATTCCAGACTGATGCGGTCGGCGAAATCCTGCGGCACGCTGGCACGGTGTGCCTGGATGTGGCGGATATGGCGTTGTGCGAGCCAGTAGCGCGAGAATACGGAGGTTGCCAGTGCGGCGAGGAAGATCAGGGTGAATGTCATGGAGTAAGGGGGGGTTTCGGGCTAAAATGTACAACTTTGGATTACTGGGTTTCCATTATGGCACAAGACAGCAATCGCCTCATCTGGATCGACATGGAGATGTCCGGGTTGGTTCCCGAACGGGATCGCATCATCGAAATCGCGCTGGTGGTCACCGACTCCAATCTGGAGACCATCGCCGAAGCGCCGGTTCTGGCCGTGTACCAGTCCGACGAAGTGCTGAATGGCATGGACGCCTGGAACAAGGAGACCCACGCCAAATCCGGCCTGATCGGCAAGGTCAAGGCATCGAAACTGGACGATGCCGCCGTCGAGGCGCAGCTACTCGAATTCCTGAGGGAATACGTTCCGGCGAAGAAATCGCCGATGTGCGGCAATTCGATCTGCCAGGACCGCCGTTTCATGGCGAACTACATGCCCAGGCTCGAGGATTATTTCCACTATCGCAACCTTGACGTGAGCACCCTGAAAGAGCTGGCCAAGCGCTGGAGGCCGAAGGTTTACGGCGGTTTCAAGAAGGAGAACAACCATACCGCGCTGGCCGATGTGTATGAATCCATCGGCGAGCTGAAGTATTACCGGGAGAATTTTCTTAGGCTGGATTAACCCGTAAAAAGCTGTTGAACCGCGGAGGACGCAGAGGACGCTGAGGAATTCAAAGGCGACGTGCTATTGCGCACTCACAGAGGCGGGTCTGGTTTAAGTTCTTATTTTTTTGTTTTTCCTCTGCGTCCTCCGCGCCCTCTGCGGTGAAGCGCCTTTTGTAGGTTTAAGGATTCAGCCATGAAGCAGGGCACTACTTTCGTCATCGAGGTCAACCCGAAGATTCCACGCAAGCTGCTGCGCCTGGAGGAGCTTGCCAGCAACCTCTGGTACAGCTGGGACAAGCCGACCCGGACGTTGTTCGCGCGCCTTCATCCCGGTTTGTGGGACGCGGTCGGACACAACCCCAAGGTGTTCCTGCGCCGGGTTGACGAAAAGCGCCTGGTGGAAGCGGCGGAGGATCAGGTATTTTTGGCCACCATCAACCGTGTGCTGTCGGCTTACGATACCTACCACAACGAACCGTTGCGTCGCGGCAGCAACCACGAACAGTTCAAGGAAGGCGATCTGATCGCCTATTTCTGCGCCGAATTCGGCTTTCACGAAAGCTTCCCGATCTATTCAGGCGGCCTCGGCATCCTCGCCGGTGACCATTGCAAGTCGGCGAGCGACCTGCGCCTGCCCTTCATCGCGGTGGGCCTGCTTTACCGTCAAGGCTATTTTTCCCAGATTATCGACGGCGAAGGCAACCAGATCGCCACTTACAGCGATTCGGATTTCGAAGACCTGCCGATCGCTCCCGCTCTGGGGGAGGATGGCAGGGAGATGCACGTTTCCGTCGACCTGCCGGGCCGGAAGGTGACGGTCAAGGTTTGGCAGGCGCGGGTCGGCCATGTCACGCTGTACCTGCTCGATACCGACCTGGAGGAAAATACGCCCGAGGATCGCGATATCGCCCACCAGCTTTACGGCGGCGACAGCAACATGCGCATCATGCAGGAAATCGTCCTCGGCATCGGCGGCGTGCGCGCCCTCAGAGCGCTGGGATTGAAGCCCACGGTGTGGCACATCAACGAAGGCCATGCCGCCTTCCTGGTGCTGGAACGCGCCCGCTCCCTGGTTGCCGAGGGGCTGGATTTCGCCAGCGCGCTGGAAGCCGCCGCCGGCAGTACCGTATTCACCACCCATACGCCGGTGCCGGCGGGTCACGATCATTTCGCCGAAAATACGGTTTGGGACTACTTTCAGCATCTGTGCCAGGATCTGAAAATCAGCCGCGAAGCGTTACTGTCCCTGGGTCGGACGCCGGATGGGCCGGATTTCAACATGACTGCCCTGGCGCTGCATGGCTCGCGCTTTCACAACGGCGTCAGCCGCATCCACGGCGAAGTGTCCTCGCGCATCTGCGCCAGCCAGTGGCCGCAGTTGACGCCCGAGGAAAACCCGATGAGCTACGTCACCAACGGCGTGCATGTGCCGACATTCCTGGCGCAGGAGTGGATCGACCTGTTCGACAATCAGTTCGGCTATGAGTGGCGCCATAATCTCACCGATCCGAGCTACTGGGCGCGTATCGACGAGATCCCGGATCATCAGTTCTGGAGCGTGCGCCAGTCGCTCAAGTCGCAAATGCTCGAACTGGTGCGCTTTCGCCTCAGCCAGCAACATTTCCGCAACCACGGCTCCGAAGCCCATCTCGACCGGTTGCTGAAGCACGTCGATCCCCTCAATCCGAACGTCCTCACCATCGGTTTCGCCCGTCGCTTCGCCACCTACAAGCGCGCCGCGCTGTTGTTCGAAGACCCTGCCTGGCTGAGCCAGATCATTTCCGAGGCCGATCGCCCGGTGCTGTTCATTTTTGCCGGCAAGGCGCACCCCGCCGACCGCCCAGGCCAGGATTTGATCCGGCATATTCACGGAATGTCCCACATGCCGGAATTCGAGGGCAAGGTGCTGCTGGTGGAAGGCTACGATATGGGCCTGGCGCGCAGACTGGTCGCGGGCGTGGATGTGTGGCTCAACAACCCGGTGTACCCGCTTGAAGCGAGCGGCACTTCCGGCATGAAGGCGGGCATCAACGGCGCGATCAATCTCTCGGTGCTGGACGGCTGGTGGGGCGAGGGCTACGACGGCACCAACGGCTGGGCGATCAAGCCGGCGCCGACCTACATGGATGACTATCGCCGCAACAAGGAAGACAGCCAGACCTTTTACGAGATCCTGCAGGACCGTATCGTGCCCCAGTACTATGATCGCGGCAAGATGGGCTACTCGGCGGAATGGGTCAGGCGTTCCAAGCGCTCGATCGGCACCCTGTTGCCCCGTTTCAATTCCAACCGGATGGTGGGCGAATACGTGTCCCGCTTCTACCTGCCGGCCAGCTGCCAAGGCGAACTATACGTCCGCGACGGCTATGCAAACGCGAAGCATCTTTCAGTCTGGAAAACGAAAATTCGCGCCGCCTGGCAGGGCGTCGAGATTCGCCGCCTGGATACGCCGGAGAAGCGCATCCAGTTTGGCGACAATGTGCGTCTCGACGTTGCCCTGAAATTGAACGGCCTGGCGCCGGAGGATGTGGTGGTCGAGCTGATGATGCGTCGCCCGACCCGCAGGGAGATGCGGGATTACCTGCACTTCAGCTTCTCGTTCCAGGGGCTCGTGGAGGCGACCGGGGAGCATCTGTTCGCCCTCGATCTGGCCCCCGACCGGTGCGGCCATCTGGATTACAAGATCCGCGTCTATCCCTGGCAGGAACTCCTGACCCACCCGCTGGAGATGGGGTTGATGGTCTGGCTGTAAGGGCAAATCTCTTGCGAAAACCAAAGGGCATATATAACGCAACTGATCGCACGAGATCGCACGCCGATACCTTT
>JAJXTJ010000010.1:6805-10201 GCA_021783895.1 Pseudomonadota bacterium
GCCCGCAAGTTAGCGCGCGAATGTTTTTAACTTGACAAGCAGTCGAATAAAACCATAATGGTTCCATTTCGGTTGGAGGTCGGCATGCCCACTACGTTAACTCTAAAGAATATTCCGGACGTCGTATATGACCGGCTAAAGCTTTCTGCGGAAGCGCATCGCCGCAGCATGAATAGCGAAGCAATAGTGTGCCTTGAGGCGGTATTGTTACCGAGCAAGGTGACGCCCACCGAAAGGTTGGCTCGTGCGCGGGAGCTTCGCGCGGCCTTGCCCAAGGGAAAATTCCGAGCGCGTGACATCGATGAACTGAAGCGCGAGGGTCGCCCATGATTGTGGTGGACTCCAACGTATTGGCGTACCTATACCTGCCAGGCGAACGCACCACTGATGCTGAGGCACTACTCGAACGAGACCCGGACTGGGCGGCCCCCGTTCTTTGGCGCAGCGAGTTTCGTAACATTCTGGCAGGCTATACGAGGCGGAAGACGCTCACTTTTGAACAAGCGTGCGGCCTGCAAAGCGAGGCCGAAAGCTTGCTTTCGGGGTCGGAGTTTGATGTCGATTCGCGCGCTGTCCTTGAGCTGGTGCGCGACAGCGACTGCTCGGCATACGACTGTGAGTTTATCGCATTGGCAATCAAGCTCGACACAAAGCTTGTGACGGCAGACAAGAAGTTGTTACGCGCATTCCCGGTCAGAACGATGGCACTGACTGCGGGCTAAGGCAGAGTTTTTAAAACTGTGAGCTGCCACCCAAGCCCCGTCAATAGGCGATCTACAAGTGAAATTCGATGGAGATGGCCGTGTTTATAGGCTTGCTGGCAAGGTGGGTGTTTCAACCGATTACGAGACTATTGATTACGAATTTAATCCGAACTCGACCCCTTTGAATTGGGCGGCGTGTCGAGCACTGCGGTCATCGCGTTGCCGTTGATGTCGGCTGCGCCCGCCAGCGGGTCGAAGGTATAGGGCTTGCCGGCAGTGGCTGTTGCGTTGCTGTTGCTGCCGGTCGGCGGATAGGCGACTTCGTTGACGGCGATGTTGACGGTGGCAACGTTGGAAGTATCGCCGTTCGTCGTGTAACTGTACTGGAAGCTGTCGCTGCCGAAGAAATGCGTGTTCGGCACGTAGGCGTAGCTGCCGTCGGCGTTCTGGGTCAGTACGCCGCTGGCCGGGTTCTGCGTGATGTTGAGTTGAGGCGCGGCGCCCGCAGCGACGGGGTCGGCAGCCAGCGGGTCGAGGTTGACGGGGGCATCTTCATGGGTGGCGACGTTTTCGTTGAAGGCCAGCGGGGTTTGCAGCAGCTTGATGTCGCGGATGCTGATCTGGCTTTGCGAGTTGCCGAAGCCGATCAGGTCGAACGACAAGGCGGCAGGCGTGCCGGTGACGGCGCCGTTGCCCAGTGCGCTTTGCAGGTCGATCACGTAGGTGGTGGTGCCATCCGCATTGACGCTCTGGTAAACGGATGAGGCGGCATGGGCGAGACCGTCGGCCTGAATGTTCAGCAGGCCGTCGCTGTTGCTGAGGCCATCGGTGCCGGCCAGGGCAGCGCCGGTGACGGCGTTGTCGAGGGCGACCTCGAAGGCGTCTCCGGGGCCAGTGCCGTTGCCCTGTTGCAGCCCATTGGCAACGGTGAATTCGATATAACGATCCTGGCTGGTGATGTTGAAAGCTTGCGCAATCTGTGCGTCGGCGCCTGTGCTGTTTTTGAGCGTGGCGGTGCCTGTGCTGTTGGTCGTGACATTGCCTTGCGCATTCCAGTCCGTGACGCCGCTAGCGAAATTGCTGTTGGTGAGGGTGGCGTTGATGGCAAGCTCGTACTGCGGCGCGGGGATTTGCACGCTGTCGATGACGGGCACCCAGCTGCCGTAGCCGGTGCGGCGCAGGCGTCCGATGAACAAGGCGCTCAAGGCCGTGCCGATGGGCAGGGTCGGCGATGAGGGCGATGTTGGGCTATCCGGCACGGGTGAAGTTGCATCGGTGGCCGAGGCGGTCGCGTTGCCCGGTTGCAGTTGCGCGACCAGCTGGCTCATCAGCGCCAGTTCGTCGGACGTGGGCAGGCGGCGCTCGCCGGGCTGGAGGTCGGGGGCCATGAAGTCGTTGGGGTTGGCGCTGTGCTCCATGCCGAGGGCATGGCCGTACTCGTGCAGCAGGACGGAGAGCATGTCCATCTTGCCGGCGGCGTCGCTGCCGGCCTTGGCGATCCACACATCCGGGTTGGCGGTGGGGAGGAATTCGGAATTGTCGGCGGGGGTGCTATCCACGAACCAACCGTAGCCGGCGGCGTTGGTGTCGAGGGTGATGGATTGGCCGGTGGTTTGGCCGACTTTACTGCCGGGGAGGTCGGAGAAGGTGACAGACACATTGTTATTGATGTTTGCTGCACCCAACAGGGCTTGCAGTCTGGCGTTATCGAGTGCGGGCGTAGTGGCAGAAATCTTCCACATATCTGGATTGCATAAATAGTCACTCGGTCCTTCTGGTGGTGTCTCCATCAGGTATTGAATCCGCACCTTGACGCCATTCTTTTCCACCTGCATGACAAACCTGTCCTGACCGACATAGCCCTCATTCGAATAATAGTGATAGTAGTTATTGGATGTCGTCGACTCAACGTGTTCAACCCTGCCATGCGCGGGCGCTTTGACCAGGGTCACTTTGGCGCTATCGTCATCGAAAGTGAATCCCTGATAGCGCGGATCGCCGACATGGTAAGTGTACAAATAGTCATCACCATTGAACGTTGGACGAATTTCTGCACCTGAATCCGGTTGAGAAACTTCGCAAATTCCAAGTATATAATTGCCAGCGGCTTGCGCAGGAGTTGCTGCCACGGCGACCGCAGCACCCAGCAGCAGGCCGGCAGTCTGTCCAATATCGGGTATAAACATCGCACTCTTCTCCTCATGTGATAGTTTCAGTTGTGCCAGCAGCGGTTCGGCTTGCGCCCACAACTGCGCTTGCTGCTCTGCTGTCAAATCCGGACCATCCGGGGTTATGCTCAACACCTCGCCCGTAGCCGCCATCAGGTTATGCGTTTCGCTGTCCACGATATCTACCGCCTTGCGTGCGGCCAGCGAAATACCGAACTGCTGCGAGTAGTCCTTGCCTGCAACAGTGGTTACCCCGAGCCGAGCCAACACCTCGCGCATGCTCTCGTAAGGATTGCCGACTTTTAGCAATTCCTTGACGTTGTACTTGTAGTTATTCCAACGAACTGTAGCTGTACCGAGGCCACCATTAATACCCAAGGTGATCTTATCAACAACGGGGTCTACCATCGAATTTGCAGATGACGACCGTCAACGGGAAGCGTAGCATAACTCTCTGACGGGGGTGTGGCTCTTGGAGTCGGCGAACATGGCAACGAGTTTCGCTTGAGTCTGAAATGCCGCCC
>JAJXTJ010000011.1 GCA_021783895.1 Pseudomonadota bacterium
CAGTAGGATAATAGGACAGAAGCATTTCGATCTCATGCCAAAACGGCCCAATTCCACTCCAAAACGCGACGATTCTTCCCGGATCGTTAAATCGATTTATGGGGCGGGGTTTAAGTCCGACAGGCTGAGAGATTACATGCCATCTTTGTTGAGGTATTCGGGGCGGGGCGGGAAAAGGTTACATCTCTAATACGGCATGGCGTGGGCTTGGCGGCTGATACTTTGTATACCACGAATGAAATAGGGGAAACCCTATGTTAAAGTGGGGTTTTACGGGCTCGGATTTTAATGCGTGGTCAACCAAATTTGACCCACCGTTGATCGAAACGCCGCACGATCAAAGCGGTCCGATGGTCAATGTTCGAGTCGCCGTAACCGAGGTCGCGTATTTTCCGTAGGCGGTGCAGGGAAGCGGCGGGGTCGAGGTAGCCCGTCAGGCTATTAACGATTTCCTGTTGTTCAAAACAGGCGGCCAGCAGCCAGTTGGATACCTCGCCTGCAGGGGCGGCGCGCTCGTGACGCGCGCAGGGCAAGACGAAAGGTTCGTCCAGCTCGGGCTCTCCCTCCATCAGGAGGGGAATCACGGTAGCGAGCAGGTTGTTGGCGCGAGGTGCCATGCCGGCTTCGTAGAGCAGGCGCGCATGGGTCAGGCGCCGTGAGAGATTCGCATCGGCACCGCCAAGGCTATCCAGCATATCCATGGCCGTACCCAGGTGACGCCAGCGGGTCACACGAGGGAGGGTGGCATCGCGGGAAAGGGCATAGTGTTCAAGGGCAGTCCGGTAAATTGAGGCTCCAGAATCCCGCGTTGCCGCGCCGTCTTGTTCCAACCATTCGCGCCAGGCTTCTGCCCAAGGCTGGGCGTAGGGCAGTGCGAGCAGGCCGGCCAAGGCACTGGTGCCTGGCGGGATGGGTTCGACTTCCGCCTGCGCCGACGCGAGCGCCAGTCGGTCGTCAGCGGCAAGCAAAGCGGCGCGGTCAGGCTTGCAGAAGAACAGGTTGAGAGGTGGTGAATCGGCCAGGATTTCATCGTCCGGCGCCACTGGCACCAGCAGCTGCAAGCCCGGCACAAGGCGCCATGCGGCATAGCCCTGGGCGGCGAACGCGAGGATCATTTCATCGTTGCGCTCGGCGCCGTTAAGATATTCGGCCATCACCAGGGGCGATTGTTTGGCGAGGAAACCCTGGGCTCCGCGAACTATGCCAGGCTCCTGGCCTTCGGCATCGATCTTGATGAAGTCGATGGATGGCCAGCCCGCCGCGCCGGCCCATTCGTCCAGGGAAGTGACGGCCACCTGGCCGGTGCTGGCTGCGGCTTCGCCGTCGAGGACGATCTGCTGCAATTCCGCGCCACCCCGGTCCAGCAGGCTGGCATGGCCGGTCTGCTCAGCCACCGCCGCTTCGACCGCTTCGACCTGGGCAAAGCCGTTTTCCGCGCAACTCTGGCGTAGCGCCGCCACCACCTCGGGATTCGGTTCGAAGGCCCATACGCGACCGGCTGCGCCCACGCAATGTCCGAGCGCAAGAGTGTACACGCCGAAGTTGGCGCCGATGTCGATGACCTTCATGCCCGGCCCGACGAGGGCGCGGACGAAGGGGATTTCCTGCTCGAACCAGTCGCCTTGCTCCTCGACCACGTAGCGCGTCATCACTTCCAGGGAATCGGGCAGGCAAATGCGCACGCCATCAGGCATACTCAGGGTGCATAGCTTCGCCGCCCTGGTCTCGGCACGCTCGGCCTCTTCGGCATCCCGCTTATCGAGCCAGCTTTGCCATATCGTGTCGTAGGCCGCTTCCAGTTTCCGCGTAAAGCCTTCTGAGTCGAGCAAAGGCGAGGACTGCATCCGCTCTCGCAGGCCCGCGCGCAGGCCCGCCAGCCGCGCCGGATCGGCGGCCAGCCGGGCGGCGCAGGTTACATAATCATCCCTGCTGGAACAGACGAAGTCACTCAGGCCCACCGCAGTCAGCAAACTGGCGCCCACGCGCGCCGAATGGCGATCCCCTGCCAGCACCAGCACCGGAACCCCCATCCACAGCGCTTCGCAGGTAGTGGTGGTCCCGTTGTAGGGGAAGGGGTCGAGAGCGATGTCGATCTGGCTATAAAGTTCCAGATGGCCCTTGACTTCGGGTAACCAGGCAATCAGGTCGAGCCGTTCGGCGGCGATACCCTGGGCTGCGAACATTTCGCGGATGCGGTCGGACGCCTCCTCAGCGGAGAAGGAGAGCCCCTTCAACAGCAACCGGCTCGTGGGTACGGCATGGAGAATCTTCGCCCAGACTGCCACGACATCCCGATTGATCTTCACCGGGTTGTTGAAACTGCCGAAGGTGATGTAACCGCGGACGGCGGCGGGCGGGGGTGAGACGGCGGGTGGATCCTGCGCCGGCAGGTAGGTGAGGAAGCAGCCGGGCAGGCGCACCAGGGTCTCGGTGTGCGCGGCGTCCGCCTCGCCTGTCGGATCGGTGATGGCGTCGACAATACGGTAGCCGATGGCCGGCATGGCCATGGTGGCCGGATAACCCAGATAGTTTACCTGCACCGGCGCAGGCTTGCGCGCCAGCAGGTGGCGGCGATTGCCAACGGTGTGGCCCGAGAGGTCCACCAGGATGTCGATGCCGTCACGGGTAATCTGACGCCAGGCTTCCTCGTCCGAAACGAAGGCAATATCGCACCAATGCTCGGCGAGTTCTTCGAATCTCTCCGTCACCGTGTCCGGCTTGGGGTTGTTCGAATAGCAGAAGATTTCGTAGCGGCCAGGATCATGCCGGGCAATCACCGGCTCGATGAAATAGGCCACGGAATGACGGGCAAAATCGTTGGACAAATAACCGATGCGCAGCCTTCGACCAGTCCGATCCGCCGGATGGGAAACCGGGATTGGCAGACCGGATTCGGCATAAAGAATCGCCCAGTCCCGCGCCTCCCTGAGAAAATCCAGTGGCCCGCGCTCGGAGTCGTAGAGCAGGTTGAAAAGATAGCTGCCATGGGTCGGACTCCCCGCCCCCAACAGCAGCGCACGGCGGAACATCTTGTCGGCGCGCTGGTAATTCCCCATCAGACTCGCGTTGTTGGCGCGCAGGTGCGGCACATCTATTGCCGTTGGGCGCAGGTCTTCGGCCACTTCGAGGTGGCGCTCCGATCCGGCCCAGTCGCCCATGACCTGGAGAGCCCGACCGATGCTCAGGTGAGCCGTGTAGGAATCCGGCTTGCGCTCCAGTACCCGGCGATAGTGCTCCAGCGTCCCCCGCAATTGTTCCGGGTCGGACAGGGCCACGGCCAGGTTGAGATGGGCTTCTGCCAGATCGGGCTGCAGGCTCAACGCGGCCCGATAGCTGTCGATGGCTTCGCCGCGGCGCTCCAGGTTAAGCAGGATGTTGCCCAGATTGTTGAGGGCGCCGGCAAATTGCGGCCGCAATTCCAGCGCGCGGCGCCAAAGTTTTTCCGCCTCTTCGTGGCGCCCTTGGCGGTTGAGGATCATGCCCAAGTTGCTGAGGGCCTCGACATACTCCGGATCGCAGGCCAGGGCAGCGCGATAATGGGGCTCGGCGGTCGCTAGGTCCCCCCGCTCGGCAAGAATGTTGCCGAGATTATTGTGAGCGGCCGCCAGGCCTGGCTCCAAGTCTATCGCCTGTCGGAACTGGACCTCGGCGGCGGCAAAGTCCTCGGCGGAGAAATGGATGGCACCGAGCAAGTTTCTGCCACGCGCATGGCCGGGATCGAGATCAAGCAAGCCATGCAGCAACGCCCGCGCCGCGTCGTGATCGTCCGCCTCCCAGCAGGCCAGAGCCTCGGCGTAGAGGGCGGCGGCAGCACCCGGATCGAGGCTGCGGTCCTGGGCGTAGCAGTGGCGCGAAAAGTCTTCCAGACCCCGCAACCGCAGGAGGTCGCCCAGTTTTCGCAGCAGGAAAGCAATAAAGGGGTTAAAGCGGCGGTTAATCATGAGGGGAATCGGCTAACGGGATGGGATCGGATTGGCCGAGCACACTGTTGAATGGCGCGGCAGGCATGGGCTTCGCTGCTTCACGGGCTTATTCCACATTTTACATCAAAGGTGAATTCATAGGAGCGACCTCCAGGTCGCGATTTACCGAATATCGCGACCTGGAGGTTGCTCCTACAATAACTTGGTTTCTTTAATTGAAATAGTGCCGCAGGCTTGTGCAGACCCAAGGAACGGTCAGGATTGATTCGAGGGGGGGGCGATCGGCTCCCGGGACTTGTTGCTCGCCAGCGCCTTGGCCGACACCGCGCTGGTAATTTTCATCACCAGATCGACGGGATAGCCCCGGCCCAGCAGTTCGTCCTGAAAGGACTTGGCGAAGCGGGCGCGACCCACGACACCCAAGCGCTGTTCGCGGCTGAAAGCCGCCGCCTCGCGGTAGAGCGCCTCCAGCGCTTTTTCGATTTTCAGCATCGATAGCCCCCGGCGTTTCGCGTCGGGGGGCGGGCAGGCGTCGGAGAAGGACTGAACCAGAAAAACAGCCCGCTCGCGCAGGGGTTTCCCGGAAAGCAGGTCGAAAAACCCGAGACGGCGGGACTGCAATTCGGATTCCCGCTTCAATCAGGCGCCAATGGCAACGAAGGTCGCGGTCGTAGAGCTGCCGCCCGATATGGTACAGGAGACGGTTGCACCGGCTGTAACCGCCGTAGTAGCGACTGTATATCCGGTTGGCATGCTCATGACTGCGCTCGTGACGTCCGTGCAAGCTCCAATCGTAATGGCGGTGGTGTTTCCTGCCATCTTGGCAGCATAATTGATCGCCGCAGCAGAGCCTAGAGAACCCGCCACGCCTTTGGTCGCGGCCGCATCGGCTTGAGCGGACAGGTTAATAAACTTCGGCAACGCTACCGCCGCCAGAATGCCCAGAATCACGATCACCACCACCAGTTCGATCAGGGTAAAACCTGACTGTTTCGTCTTCATCGTTCTCATCATCTTTCTCCTTACTATCTAAAAGAGGCCGCAGCCCCGACTGTGGAGGCCGCAGCCCCCATTCTTAAAAATACTTGCGACTCGATTATACGTCACAAGTGCTTCGGCGCACACCGATGAGAAAAAATTTATTTACCCGCCCCGCGACAGAAAAGGCCCCAGGACAATCAAAATATAAAGACCGCCGATGATCATGGCTATGCCCGCTATTCTCCTGTGGTGGAGGATTTGCCGGTCGAATGAATTTCGCCTGCCGTCCAAATATTTTGCGACTTCTTCAGTAGAAATCCAGCGATTGCCCGCTTTCTCGATCTCGCGCAACAGGCTCGGCCTTGCCAGCACGATAATTCCCACCAGCGCTGCCAGCACGCTGCCGCCAATCAGCGCTCCCTTCAGAGCGTCCATTAGCCACCAGTTGCCGGATGGCATGGCGGCGTAAATTCTCCGCGTCCTGCCGCCAAACAGAAAAACGTACAGAACAAAATTTGCGCCGAAAAACAGAATACTCCCTACCAGCCGGTGATGGCGGTAAAAAAAGCGCTCAGTCCAGCGCGGACGATCAAGCTGCTCTTGAATCTTGTTCGCGCTGATCCAGCGGGAAAAATATTGATTCAAAAATGCCAACCGCTCTGGCTTGAGCAGCATCCCGGCGCCGATGAGGACGCCCGCAATGCTCCCCGCACAGAGAAGCATCAGAAAAGATCGCAACAGGATGTCTCTCATTACGTCCATAGGCGAGGAGCAGGGGAAGCGAAACCCGGGAGTGCCTTTGTTTTATGGAAATCGGCGATCATTTACGGCCTCGATCTTTCCGGTACTCAGCAACCCGTGCTTACCAACGTGATAACCGGCGGGACAGGGCCGGCAGTTGCGGCAGTATAGGAAATCCGGCAGGTGGCATTGGCTGCTGTACCCAGATCGATTAATATCGGATCGCCAGCGGTTATGAAAAGACCATCCGTGGCGGGACTGATTTGTGCCGCCGCAATTATCCCTGCATTGGTTGCCGCAGGATACTGATAGACCATATCGATCGCCAACCCTTCCATGCCTATCGTTCCGGCAGTCACCGTACAGGTAGAGGGTGTGGTGAGTCCAGCCAAGTCAACCAGACAGCCCGCGTGCGCGAGCGCGGCGGCTGATTTAACGGAACCTAAAACAGCATTTAGCTTGGTTATGCGCGCCTGGGTCTGCAGGTTAATGTAGCGAGGCAAAGCCACTGCCGCCAGAATCGCGATAATCGATATGACGACGACTAACTCGATCAGGGTAAAACCGCTCTGTTTGTGGTTCATGTGTTCTCCTTAACTATGTGGGTGTGCCTAAACATGTTTACCCGTGAGCATTTTACAAGCACCCATTTTCCACCAATATACTTGAAAAACAGTTGATCGCATCCCAATTTTATCTCACGTCTTTTTTGAATTCTCGATGTCCCGCAGCAACATGCCATTATATTAATCCTAAATAACTCATTTCATCCACGAAAAACACGAAAGTCACGAAACAAATCAACTGGCCATTCAAGTTTTGCAACCCACCTATCGGGTGATGCAACCAACCTGGATATACGCCTGAATCTGTTCGTGTTCTTTCGTGTCTTTCGTGGACAACAAAGGTTTTTAGGTTAATGGGTGGTATTTGACAATGTCACCCATTCAATACCAGGCCCGGATCCCGCTCGCTTTCCCAGTGCCTTGCGCACGCTGATGACTTGAAACCGTATTGCTTCCTTTCGGTCACCCCAAACTGACATAAAAAAACGGTCGTTGCGCGGCAGATAGACTATTTCACGTGTCGTCGTATCGAAGTACCAATTCCCCTGCTCCAGAGTTTTCGGTACGGGATGGGCGAGTTCTCCCAGATAGTTAGGCGGGGGTGTTTCCAGCCAACGCACGGGATTTTCGTTGGCTAATTTCCCGACTTCATGCAACCGGCCCTGCGTCATGAGCTCTGCCACACGCAGTCGCAGCCCGCTACGCATGTTGACGACGGTCATCTCCATGGCCGTTCTTTCGGCGTAATCCTGATAGATCAGCAGGCGGTCGAGCAGAAATGCTGCAATCAGACTGATTACGCCTGCTGCGATGAAGAACTCAAACAGGCTGAAGCCATGCTCCCTGCTGGATAAGCGGCGGCAGGTGTTGCTGCTTGCCATCGGACTCAATGGTGTAACGCCGCATTGCCCAGATCCCACATCGGCAGGAACACGCCCAGCGCTAGGATCAACACCAGGACACCCAGCCCGACGATCAGGATCGGCTCGATCTGCGAGCTCAGGTTGCGGACTTCATATTCCACCTCGCGCTCGTACATTTCGGCGATTTCCTGCATCAGGTTGTCGAGCTCGCCGGTTTCCTCGCCCACGGCGATCATCTGCAGCACCACTGGCGTGAACACGCCTGCGGTGGCGGCGGTGCGCAATATGCTCTCGCCCCGCTCGACGCCGTCGCGCATCTGCTCGACGCGCCCGGCGATGTAGGCGTTGTCCACCACCTGCGCCACCACGGAGAGCCCCTGCACGATGGGTACCCCGCTTTTGCTGGCCAGCGCCAGGCTGCGGGCAAAGCGCGCCAGCGTGCCTTTCAGGATGATCGGTCCGGCTACGGGCAAGCGCAGCTTGAGTTTATCCCATTTGTATTTTCCGTCCACGGTGCCGACATACAGCCGGAACCCGGTCACCGCCGCTGCGATCATGACGAGAAATAATGGCCAGTACTGGACGGTGAAGTTGGAGGTTCCCAGCAGGATGCGCGTCATCAGCGGCAGCTCGGTATGAAAGCCGGCAAACACCTTGGCGAAGGCGGGGATCACGAACAGGTTGATCACCGCCATCGCCGCCACCATCGCCATGATCACGAAACTGGGGTAGCGCAGCGCGGTGCGCACGCGCTCGCGCATTTCGCGTTCGAATTCGAGGAAATCGAACAGGCGCAGGAACACTTCCTCCATCTGCCCGGTCATTTCCCCGACGCGCACCATGCTGATGTAAAACGGCGAAAACACCTGTGACTGGCGGCGCAGCGCGGCGCTCAACTCGCGCCCGCTGTCCAGGCTTTCGCGCACGTCCTGCAGCACGCGGGTGAACGCCTTGTTGGTGGAAGATTCCTGCAACCCGGCCAAGCCGCGCAGGATCGGCACGCCGGCTTTCATCAGCGTGTACATCTGGCGGCTGAACAGCTGCACGTCCATCGGCTGCACCTTGTCGCCGAACAGGTGCGCCATCCAGCCGTCCGCGCCATCATCTCCCGGCCCCGAGGTGACCGTGATCTCGATGGGGTTGATGCCGTTGTTGAACAACTGATCGGCAACCGCGTTGTTGTCAGCGCCTTCCAGCACGCCCTGCACCAGTTCGCCGCGAGCGTTGCGGGCCTTGTAAGCGAAAAAGGGCACTTCAAAGAACCCCGTTAACCACGGGGCACACGGGGAGCACGGGGAAAACCTTTTTAAATCGAGACACGCTTGATGCCATCCTTTAATAATTTCTTGTTAAAATTTAGCAAGTAGCCGCGCTTCAACCCCAACAATTTCAGATAGGTCATAATCTGGGCCAGATGCGTTGCGTTGAAATCATCAACTGCCTTGATTTCAAGAAGGAGGGTTCCGTCCACGATAATATCGGCACGAAAGCCTATTCCCAAATCTCGACCGCGATAATTTACCGGAATTTCTACCTGCCGCTTGGCCTCAACACCCAGGTCGGCCAGCTCCATCATTAATGCCAACTCATACACCGATTCCAGCAGACCCGGCCCCAATTCTCTGTGAATATTGGTTGCTCCCGTCAGAACTGCATCAATCAAACTTTCGTCGCAATCCTTCAAAGCCTGCACCCTCCGTGGACAATAGACCCTAATAAGCTAAAAACGGCAATTTAACCACGGGGAGCACGGGGGGGAAACCCCAAATACCATGAAAATGTGCGTCTTCACCGGAAGTGAATAAAGATATTGAGAGACAATAATGCCTTTGCTTTCCCCGTGCTCCCCGTGTGCCCCGTGGTTAATCGTTTTTCAATAATCAATCCTCAATCTGACTACTGATCCGCATCGCTTCGGCCACGGTAGTTTTTCCGCTCGTCACCAGCATGGCAGCCTGGCTGCGCAGGGTTGCCCCGGCTATCTGCTCCCGTGCAATTTTCAGGAAATGCACCGGGTTACGGTGGCTGATCGCCTCTACCAGCATCTGGTTCATGTCGAGCATTTCATACACCCCCAGCCGACCGAGATAGCCGGTGCCGTTGCAGTGCGAGCAGCCGCGGCCATGCTGATAGACATGCTGGTCGGGCTGGTCGCCGAGCTCGAGTTTCAGCCATTCACGCTCGTTCGGCGACAGCGTATAAGGCTCGCTGCAGCTTTCGCAAATCACGCGCAACAGCCGTTGCGCCAGCACAAGCTGCAACGAGGTGGCCACCATGAAGCTCGGCGCCCCCATGTCGATCAGGCGGATCGGGGTGGTGACGGCGTCGTTGGTGTGCAGGGTAGAGAGCACCATGTGGCCGGTCATGGCGGCGCGCAGGGCGATCTGGACGGTTTCCTGGTCGCGCATTTCGCCCACCAGGATGATGTCCGGATCCTGGCGCAGGGAGGAACGCAATACGCGGGCGAAGGACAACTCGATCTTTTCGTTGACCTGCACCTGGTTGATCCCCGGCAGGCGGTATTCGACCGGGTCTTCCACGGTAATGATCTTGCTTTCCAGGGTATTCAGCTCGGCCAGCGCGGCATACAGCGTGGTGGTCTTGCCGCTGCCGGTGGGCCCGGTAACCAGTACCAGGCCATTCGGCCGGTGGATGACGCGGCGGAACTTTTCCAGCATGGCGGGGGGCATGCCGAGACGATCCAGGCTCAGGGTTCCGCCACTCTGGTTGAGCAGGCGCATCACCACCGATTCGCCATACTGGTTGGGCATGGTGGAAATCCGCACGTCCACCGATTGGCCTTTGACGCGCACATTGAAGCGGCCATCCTGCGGCAGGCGTTTTTCCGAGATGTCGAGGCCGGACATCAGCTTGAGGCGCAGGGCCAGCGACGGCGCGATCTTGATGTCGGCCTCGGTTTGCAGGTGCAGCACGCCGTCGATGCGGAAGCGGATGTGCAGGCGTTCTTCCTGGGGTTCGATGTGAATGTCGGAAGCGCGCGCCTGGATGGCATCGTTGAATACGGATTGCAGGAGTTTGACGACCGGCGCTTCCTCGAGGCCGGGCGCTACGCCGAGCGCGCCGAAATCGACGCCGCT
>JAJXTJ010000012.1 GCA_021783895.1 Pseudomonadota bacterium
ATCTCTACGCCCTGCCGATGCTGCTGCCCCTCTCGTTGCTGGCCGCACCAGGCGTCAATACTTTACGCCGTGGCGCGGCCAGCGCGCTGAACTGGTTCAGCATCATGACCTTCGGCTTTATCGCCGGAGTGTTCTGGTTCTACTGGTTCGCCATGATCTTCGGACATCCCGCCTCCCAGGCAGAACGGTTGCAAAGATTGCAACCGGGTTACATCCCGGCGTTCGAACTGCTGCACTTTGCCATTGCGCTACTGGCCACCCTTGTCTGGCTGTTCATCGTTTTCTGGGCAAAATCCCTGCCCCGCAATTCGCGTGCCGTGCTCAACTCGGCGACCGGCATCACGCTGGTGTGGGTGATCATGATGACCATTTGGCTGCCTTGGCTCGATGCCGGCAAGAGCTACCGTTCCATGATCTCCTCCCTGCAGCAAGCCCTGCCAGCTCGCCACGCCTGCATTTCCAGCAGCAAACTGGGCGAGCCGCAACGCGCCATGCTGGATTACTACGCCGGCATCCTTACCCGGCGCACGGAAACTCACCGGGGGATAACGTGTGATCTGCTGCTGGTACAGGGCAGCGCCAGGAACCCGGAAGCGCCTCCCGGCCCGGAATGGAAGAAAATCTGGGAAGGCAACCGGCCCGGAGACAAATCGGAGCGCTATTGGCTGTTCCAGCGCAATCACTCCTGAAAGCCGAATATTACTTCCGCATTTTCTTTCTGATCTGATCCAGGGGCAGGTGACGCCGGGCCGCATAGGCGGGTCTCCAACGCCTCGCCGCCGCCTGAGAATAATTAACCCGTGGCGTTCCCTGTGACTATAATAGAAAAAGGGGCAGGAATTTGATGTCTCTAAAATTAAGAAGTCCTCATGTAACCGCAGATAATATGTGAAGAGTTGGAATTGGTATCGCATTCCGCTGACAACCCTGACACCGGCTTTGGTGTTATCGAACCGGAGGTCCCTAAATGCCGAAAATTCGCCACGTATTCATTGTACTAGGGATGCTGCTGTACTCAGTATCTTCTTCTGCTCAGCTGAGCATCGGTATCGGGTTTCCGAACGTAAGCATCGGGATCAACCTGCCGGTATACCCGCAACTCGTCCGCGTGCCAGGTTACCCGGTTTACTACGCGCCACGACTGGACGCGAACTTCTTTTTTTACGACGGTATGTACTGGGTTTACCTGGATGATAACTGGTACGCGAGTTCCTGGTACAACGGGCCCTGGTGGCTTGTGGATCCAGAGGTTGTGCCGGTGTTCATCCTGCGTATCCCGGTGCGCTACTACCGCCAGCCGCCTGCGTACTTCCTCGGATGGCGGTCCGATGCGCCGCCACGTTGGGGTGATCACTGGGGCCGTGACTGGGAACGGCGCAGAAGCGGTTGGGACAGATGGAACCACCGCGCCGCCCCGGCGCCTGCCCCGCTGCCTGTCTACCAGCGGCAGTATTCCGGGGATCGCTATCCCCGACAAACGGAGCAGCAGCAGGAACTTCAACAGCGGAATTACCGTTACCAGCCGCGTGACCCCGTAGTGCGGCAACACTTTCAAGAGCGGGCAGATCAAAGAGCGCCGGTTCAGCGGGAAAGACAGGGAGCGCCTGAAGAGGGGGGTTCCAGGCAGCAGACTATCCAGCGTTCTGCTCCACACCAGCAGGTTAGTCCAGCCGCCCCGCGCTTTCAATCACCGCAAAGGGGAGGCGTAGACGTTCAGCGGTCAACTCCTGTCTCTCCACAACGGGGACGTCCGGAAGTTCAAAATCATGGGCAACCGCCACATATGCCAGGGGCTGTCCAGCGCGAGCAGCAGATGCCAAGATCGCAGGGCCGGGAAGAAAAACAGCAAAGCAGGGACGCCACGCGCGAGCCAAAACGGGGGCAAGGGCAAGAGCAGGAGCGAGGTCGGAATCGAAACGAGTAATGCAAAGCCGATCTCAGTAAACTTACATAACGTAACAACAGGAGATTCAACATGAAACGTTTTCTGATCGCAGCGGCGGTAGCCGCTGCAACCGTCACCACCCCGGCACTCGCTGCCGATGTTGGCGTTTCGGTCAGCATCGGCCAACCCGGCTTCTATGGCCGACTCGACATCGGTGACTTTCCGCAGCCACAAGTAATCTATTCTCAGCCGATGGCCATCGAACGGGTACCGATGAATCGCCCGCCGATCTATCTGCGCGTACCTCCGGGCCACGCCAAACACTGGAGCAAGCACTGCCGCGAATACAACGCCTGCGGCGAGCGGGTCTACTTTGTGCAAGACAACTGGTACAACCGCGAGTATGTTCCGCGTTACCGGGAACAGCATCGTGACCGCCGTGACGAGCGCAGGGATGATCATCGTGGGAAACACGGGAACGACCGCCAGGGCAACGATCGCGGCCATGGTCGTGATCGCTGAGGCATTGACTAACAAGCTCATGCCTACGCAATGTCGCGAGGATATATCCCCCGTCAACCAGGCGACAGACGAGAGACTTGCCAACATCCATTCATTCCGGGCAACCATTTGATGAGCAGGTCCGCAGTGACTACCGAACGATCAAAAATTAGCGCCATTATTCTGGCCGGAGGCCGGGCTCGGCGCATGGGCGGCGCCGACAAGGGACTGACGCCCCTGAGCGGACGCCCCCTGAGCGCCTGGGTACTGGAATGCATTGCGCCACAGGTCAATGAGCTGTTCATCAGCGCCAACCGCAACCTCGACCGATACGGTCTCTTCGGTTACCCGGTGCTGCCTGACGCATCCCCCGATTTTCAGGGGCCGCTCGCCGGGCTGCTCCGCGCCATGAGCGAAGCCGCCCACCCGCTGATTCTGAGCGTGCCGTGCGACACCCCTTTTCTGCCTGACGATCTGGTTGAGCGATTGACTGCCGCCATCGAGGAAAGCGGCGCAGATATTGCCATCCCGGTTTGCGGTGAGCAGGTTCACCGCGTAGTTTGTCTGTGCCGGCGCAGCCTTCTGTCCGGCTTGGAAAATTTTCTCGATCAGGGTGGTCGGCGGGTCGGGGAATGGCAATCCATGCTCCGGTGCGTCGAAGTGCCATTCGATGACGAACAAAGTTTTCTCAACCTCAACACTGCCGACGAACTGGCCGCCCTGTAGCCGCTCGCGGCCCGAATCACGGATATTGCTCGCGCCGCCAGCGGCGCTCCTACAGTCGGTTTGTTGGGTTACGGCGCAAAAAGCCGCGCCTCTTGTCCTCGGGTGATTTGGCCGAGGAAACCCAACCTACATAAATAAAAAAGCCCGGCAGAATTCCTGTCGGGCCTTGCTATTGAGACAGCTCAACTAGCCGAAGTGGCGCCTGGCAGCCTTGCTGCTTTCCATCCATTTTTTGATACGCTGGGCATCAGCGATACGCGACAATTTGCCCCAGGAATCGAGCAACACGATCACCATCGGCTTGTTGGCGATATTCGCCTGCATCACCAGGCAATGGCCGGCCTCGTTAATAAAGCCGGTTTTGGAAAGCCCGATCTCCCAGGTCTTGTTTCGCACCAGCATGTTGGTGTTCTTGAACTGAATGCGGCGCGGTCCACCACGCATCGCCACATCGAAGAAACCCGTGGTGGTTATTTCGCGGATCAAGGGATAAGCGTAAGCGGCGTTGACCATCTTGACCAGATCCTGCGCGGTCGAGGTGTTATTGCAATTAAGGCCGGTGGAATCGACAAACCGGGTATGCAACATGCCAAGACTTCTGGCCTTGCGGTTCATCGCAGCGACAAAAGCCGGGAAACCACCGGGGTAAGCATGGGCTAATGCCGCCGCCGCACGGTTCTCGGAGGACATCAGCGCCAGTCGCAAGGCCAGCTTGCGGTTGAGCGTTGTACCGACCTTGATCCGTGAGTGCGTACCCTTCAGCGAGTCCCTATCTTCGCTGCTGATAGCAATTTTCCCATCGAGGGGCAATTGCGCGTCCAGTACCACCATCGCTGTCATCAACTTGGTGATCGAGGCAATCGGCATGCGCGCATCGGTGTTCTTGCCGAACAGTGTGCGACCGGTCTTCTGATCCACAACCATGGCCGACGACGAACGCAGGTTGAGTCCGGAATTGCGGAAGTTGGTCGGCGCTTTTTCGTGCGTGAGCCGGGTCTCGACCTGGAGCACAATACCCCCAGCCTGATCCGCATGGCTCCGCACCTGGCCGATCTCGCCAGCTATCGTTGTGGACGCAATGAACCACGCGCATCCCACCACCCAATTTAACCGCATACTTCCTCCTTGTAACCAAGACTTGAAGAACTTGCTTCAAAGTGTAAACCCATTTGGGAAAAAATGTAAATCCAATTTATATACATATTAGCTCATCCATATAATTTATATAGATAAATTATAATAATCACGCAACCAGTTTCCCGCTTATCCGGCGATATTTTCGGTCATTTCCAATACAACATATATAATATTTTCCATGAGTCGACTTATCCTGTTCAACAAACCCTATGGCGTCATCACCCAATTCAGCAGCGACGGCAAGCACACCACGCTGAAAGAATTCATTCCCCTACCCGACGTTTATCCGGCAGGACGCCTGGACACCGACAGCGAAGGGCTACTCCTTTTAACCGATGACGGCCAGTTGCAACACCGCATCAGCGACCCTCGCCATAAATTGCCTAAAACCTATTGGGCTCAAGTGGAAGGCATTCCTGACGAAGTAGCGCTGGAAAGCCTGCGCCGAGGGGTGGACCTGGGCGACTTCGTCACCCGGCCAGCCGAGGTGCGCCTCATTGATGATCCCCCGGGCTTATGGCCACGAACGCCACCAGTACGCTTCCGCAAGCAAATTCCCACACGCTGGATCGAACTCGTCATCCGGGAAGGCAAAAATCGGCAGGTGCGGCGCATGACGGCAAAGACCGGATTCCCCACCCTGCGCCTGATACGGCACCGCATCGGCGACTGGACCCTCACCGGCCTGGCTCAGGGAGAATGGCGTGAGATAACGCTATTGCCTGAACAAATGAAATAACTTGTACCCAGTTGTCAACCGCACCCCGAACCAGTCGTTATTGGGTATGACGCGCCACCGTGTCATTTGAATTTAAAACTTAACCAGTTAAAAAAGGAACCAAAAATGAGCAAAATTCTGTCCGCACTGATCGCCGCTGCTTTCGCCGCTGTAACCTTCTCCGCTATTGCTGCCGACGCTGCTGCTCCCGCTGCCGCGCCTGCTGCCGAAGCGCCTAAGGCTGAAATGGCCAAGCCTGCCAAGAAAGCGAAAAAACATTACAAAGCCAAGAAAGCCCATCATAAAGCCAAAAAAGCTGAAGCCGCTCCTGCTGCTGAAGCTGCTCCCGCCAAGTAATTCCGGCGAAAAAAGTAAATTAAAAAAGGCAGGGGATTACCCTGCCTTTTTTATTTGCGCTCGCAGCAATCTTTCCAGTTTAACCACCGTGTGTTCTTTTTTGACCCGTGGGTCGAATCATAGAAACCGGTCCAGCAGCTTACGGCTGTCCTGATCCAGCGTCTGGATATCCCGGATCAAAAAATGGATCCCGTTGCTGTCGGCGATCAGCAGGGTGGACGCGGCAAGGCGACGGATATCATCCTCTCCCTTGAGGATGAATGTGGTGGGACCACGATCGGTTTCCACCTCCCACGCGCTGGGCGTGGCAAAGCTGGAAACGCGAAGGATAGCGCGAATTTCCGGTATGAATTCCCTGCTCGCCAGTTCCTCTTCCAGAAGAATGCGCGATTCGTCCGGCAAATCCGTCAGGCAATCGATCCAGGCCAGTTCGTGCCCGTCGACAGTAACCAGGGCAATTCCCTCTGCGGGGGCTGCGATGGGAAAGGCATGTACGGGCACCACCCCGTCATGAACTTCACCATCAGCACCGGTAAAAACCAGCCTGCCGAAGGAATTGCGGGTCAGTTGGAAATCAATCGCCTTTTTCATGCGGCTTTCCCTGGTTCTCGACATCCCATTCTCTGTCGTCCATGTCAGTATCCACGTTGCGCGCTTGCGCCTGATAGAGGCGAAAATAGGCGCCCTCGCGGGCCATCAGCTCGTCATGGTTGCCCACCTCGACGATCTGCCCGCGATCGAGCACCACCAGCCGGTCGGCGCGACGCAGCGTGGAGAGCCGGTGCGCGATGGCAATGGTGGTTCGTCCCTGAACCAGGTTATCCAGGGCTTTCTGGATTTCCTTCTCGGTCGACGAATCGACCGATGAGGTCGCTTCGTCGAGGATCAGGATGCGCGGATCAATGAGCAGCGCCCGGGCAATGGAAATACGCTGGCGTTCCCCGCCCGACAGGGCTTGGCCGCGCTCGCCGGCCAGTGAATCATACCCCTGCGGCAAGCGCAGGATGAACTCGTGGGCGTGGGCGGCGCGAGCGGCGGCAACGATCTCCGCCCGACTGGCATCCGGCTTGCCATAGGCGATATTCTCGGCGATGGTGCCGAAGAACAGGAAGGGTTCCTGCAGCACCAGTCCGATGTTGCGCCGATATTCGGATATCGGCAGGGCGCGGATATCCACCCCATCAACGCGGATAGCCCCCTCGGATACATCGTAAAAACGGCAGATCAGGTTGGCCAGTGTGCTCTTGCCCGATCCGCTGTGCCCCACCAGGCCGATCATCTCGCCGGGGGCGATGGCCAGATCAATTCCCCGGATAACCGTACGGTTGCCGTAGCGGAAACCCGCGTTGCGAATCTCGATTCCCCCCCGCACCTGATCGAGGTGAACCGGGGTGGTTGGCTCGGGAACACTGGAGACATGATCGAGAATGTCGAAAATGCGTTTTGCTCCGGCGGCGGCCTTCTGCGTCACCGAGACGATGCGGCTCATGGAGTCGAGCCGGGTATAGAAACGGCTGATGTAAGCCAGGAAAGCGACCAGCACGCCCACGGTGATCTGGTTGCGCGAGACCTGCCAGATGCCGAATGCCCACACCACGAGCAGCCCGGCTTCGGTCAGCAGGGTTACGGTAGGCGTGAACAGGGACCATAGCTTGTTCAGCCGGTCATTGGCCGCGAGGTTGTGCTGGTTGGCCTCGCGAAAGCGCGCCGCTTCGCGCTGTTCCTGGGCAAAAGCCTTGACCACCCTGATGCCGGGAATGGTATCGGCCAGCACGTTGGTGACCTCCGACCAGACCCGGTCGATCTTCTCGAAGCCGGTGCGCAGCTTGTCGCGCACCACATGGATCATCCAGGCGATGAAGGGCAGAGGGAGCAACGTCACCAGCGCCAGCCAGGGGTTGATCGAAAACAGGATCGCCGCAGTCATGAGAATCATCAGCACGTCCGTGGCGAAGTCCAGCAGATGCAGGGAAAGGAATACACAGATGCGGTCGGTCTCGGAGCCGACGCGGGTCATCAGATCACCGGTGCGCTTGCCGCCGAAATACTCCAGGGAAAGCCGCAGCAAATGCTCGTAGGTGGTCGTGCGCAAATCGGCCCCGATGCGCTCGCTCACCAGGGCGAGAATGTAGGTGCGCGCCCAGCCCAGGCTCCACGCCACCAGCGCGGACCCCAGCAACCCCGCGAGCAGGAGAGCCACCATGCCGTGATCGATAGGGGCGCCGTTCTCGTAAGGAATCAGCACTTTGTCCATCAAGGGCATGGTCAGGTAAGGCGGCACCAGGGTGGCGGCAGTGGACGCCAGCATCAGCAGAAAGCCGGCGAGCAGCTGTCCGTTATAGGGTTTGGCGAAACGCCACAACCGGAACAGCGTCCACGTCGTGGGCGGGGCATGGATTTCCCTGGTGCAGATGGGGCACTCTTCCTGTCCCGGCATGAGCGGCGCCTTGCAGTTGGGACAAACGATTTCTGTCTGACGACTGACGGAATGCCCTTTGATCCAGCCGTTAAGTTGCCGCTCGAAGTGTTCGACCAGCCGCAATGCCGCTGTATTATGGCCCAGGGTGTAACGCCAGCAGGCGAGACGCGCCTCGTCGTCGTGCAGCTCCAGGCTGCCCACCCCGGCATGATCGTGGCGCTGGAGGACCATCCCTTTGCGGTAAATCCAATCTCGCCATACCGTTTCTTCGAGCCCCTTGGCCAGCAACCGGCGGTCGGTCACGACGACCAGACCCTGGGTAAAATGCAGGCGCACATCGAGATCGATCTCCAGCCACGCCAGAACCTCCTCTTCGTTGGTCAACTGGAGCTCCACCTCGGCGCGCCAGGCATCGGGCAAAGGCTTGCCGGTTGGCACTGAAAGAGGGGGGATGGTTTTCACAAATCTGCCTTGGATCTTTGCCTGGGGTTCATGGACTCACCGGAGGCCAAACTGGAACGCAGTTTACTTGCGTTGAAAACAAGATTATAGCATCGACCCCATGAGTCTGTTTTCAGGGGGGCGTTGCGGGGTCATATTGAACTTAAGGATGAGGGTGGCGAAACCGGGCTTCGTCCCTATTTTTCTGTAAATTTGCAATATCAATCGAGTCTGACCCCATTGATATGGTTACCGTAGTGCTATCGCTGGTGAGGGCTGGCAGGTAATCGACGGCGGTGAGGGTGCTGGTGCCGTTGGCGTCTTGGGAGATTTTCCATGTCTGCCCTTTGCAAACTGGATTGGGATTAAGTGGTGTCACTGCTTCATCAGCAACAACAGCAACAAAGTAATATAACTTAACTTTGTAGCCATTTCCTTCTACTTGCATGACAAAGGAATCATCACCAATATAGCCATCGTTAGGCCGATATCGTGAGTCGCCCCAGTCGCCATCTGAGCTAATGGGTTCTAACAATCCATGTTTAGGCTGCTGGAGGATAGTAATTGTTGGCGTATTTATCTTATTGGTTTTGAAATAATAGGTGTTCGCATACCCCACAGGAAAAAGTTCTATCTGACCAGTGCGACTATCCACCAGATCACAAACCCCCAATATATGCTCACTTGCCTTGGCTGTTGCTTGAAAAGCGTTAGCCTGCGCCACCATCACCACCGATGGCATGGAAGGCGGGATATCCGGTTGAGCCGCAATAAACATGGTGTACTCTCCATTGTTAAAGCCAAGCGTGTTCCTGGCCTCTGTTAATAATGCTTGCATGGGTTCAGCCAGCACTATACCCGCTGGCACGGCTGTATCATTGCTGACCGGTGCTGCCATCAGCGCATGAATGCCGCCACCGATCTCCACCGGTTTTTGTACATGCAATGCGATGCCGAATTGGCTTTGATAGCCTTGGGCATTGACGGCCTTGATGCCAACACGATTCAATACGTCACGCATACTTTCATACGGATTCCCGCTAGGTTTTCCGTTAGTGCCATATGCCAAAGGAACATTGTTGAGGTACCAATAATTGTGGATCAATGGGGTCGGACTCGAATGGCACTTACTTAAGCGATAACCGCATGAACTAATGAAAGAAACAGGCTGGCCTGGTGGTAAGCTTTAGTCGCCAAACCATCGTAACCACCGAAGAGCCAGCCCACATGCATATTAATCGTTCTGTGTTATCTCAACAACATCGCGTACAGCGTCACGCTGCCACCAGCGACGCATTTTGTTTTTTCAATCAGCTCACCTCGCCTGAACTACTGGATACGCTGGAATCAACACTGCCTGACCACCGTGAGCGGCTATTCCCTCCGACAGAGACGCTGTCCATGTTTCTCGCGCAAGCACTGAAACCGGATCGTTCATGCCAGCAAACTACGGGGTCAGGTCTAGAAACAATGCCTCTCACCCACCGCTCCTAAACAAAACCAACGCGAAATACCACTTTTTTATATGACAATTGAGCCACTATAGGTCTTTGGCCGGGCGGTGACAAGCCGTGCCGGAGGCCGCTCGACACCTACATCCACGCGTAGCGCAACAAATGAAATACGCACCTCGCCTGCAAGCCAATAGACACGGCCATATCCAATGCTCAGCCCTTGCAGATCGCCTATTGACGGGGCTTGCGTGGCATCCAAGCACGGAGGTATGGGGTCACATCTTGCCTTTTAACATATTACTTCCCATCATTTTAATGATGCGACTGACGGTTGCATAATGCAATTCGAGCGCACGGACAATACATCAAATAACAAGGTGTGACCCCGCGAAATCGGGCTCCGTCCCGAATGGCACTTACTTAAGGCTTAACCGCATGAACTAAAAAAAGAAACAGGCTGGCCTGGTGGTACGATTTAGTCTCCAAACCAACG
>JAJXTJ010000013.1 GCA_021783895.1 Pseudomonadota bacterium
AATAGCGCCACCAGGAATTTGCTGACGGTGGCGCCGATGAAGTCGTCCACGGCATTGAGGTCGGTGACGAAATGGGAAGCCACTGCGCCGCTGCCCAGCGTTTCGTACTCCGACATGGCGATGCGCGACAAACGCAGCAGCATCTGCTCCCTCATGCGGTAGACCACGTCCTTGGCGATCAGGGTGAAGCTGCGGCCCTGCCATACGCCCAGGGTCAGCGCCGTCAGCCGCAGCGTCAGCGTCAGCGCCAGCACCCCGCCGATGTACAGCACCGGCCCGTGCCAGCCGGCGGGAAAATGGCTGTTCAGCCACGCCACCATCCGGCCGGGCTGGTGCAGCAGCACTTCATCCACCAGCAGAGGCATCAGGAGCGGAATCGGCACGCTCGCCACCGCCGCCAGGATGGCTACGATGTGGGCACTGATCAGGTCTTTTTTATGTTCGCGGACGATGCCGAGAATGGAGGACCAGGTGTAAGTCGGAAGAGAGGATGCTGACATCGAAGTGGAGCGCCGTGCGCTGAATCGGTTAGGGTGAAGGTCGCGGATGCGGCTATTTTATCCGCCTTATCCCCAGAATTTGTAATCGCATCTTTTCAGCACTTTGAGACAGCAATCCACGACTTCCGGATCGTAGAGCGTGCCGCGATTTTTTTTAATTTCGTCAACAGCGGTTTCTATTCCCAAAGCAGGCCGGTAGGGACGGTGGGAGGTCATGGTTTCGACGACGTCGGCGACGGCGCTAATTCTCGCCTCCAGGCAGATGGCATCGCCTGCCAGCCCATTCGGATAGCCCGAGCCATCCAGGCGTTCGTGGTGCTCCAGAACCAGGCGCGCCACCGGCCAGGGAAAGGCGACGCCGGCCAGGATATCATAGCCGGCCTGGGGGTGAGTCTTGATGATTTCCATCTCGATGGGCGACAGCCTTCTGGGGGTACTGAGAATTTCCGCCGGGACGCGGATTTTTCCGACATCGTGAATCAGGCTGCCGAGCCGGATGCCGGTGATGATTTTCGGCGGCAATCCCATTTCCTCTGCGATCGCCACCGCCAGCAGGGAAACCCGTTTCTGGTGCCCGTCGGTATAGGGGTCGCGCATTTCGATCGCCCGCGAAAGCATGGCGACAGTCTGCTCCAGGGTGTCGATGAGTTCCTGCCTGGCCATGTCCAGTTCCCGTTGCCGGGAGCGGTTCTTGGCGCTCTTGTAAATCGCTTCGAGCAGGGTGTCGGTGTTGACCGGCTTGGTGACGTATTGGTCCACGCCGATTTCGATCGCGCGCATGAAGTAGTCCCGTTCGCTGTAGGCGGTAATCACGATGATCGGCACTTCATGGGACGATGATTTGATGGTCGAAGCCATTTCCAGCCCATCCATCACTGGCATCTTGATGTCGGTCACCACCACGTCGGGGTGGTGTTCATTGAAGGCCTGGATGCCCTCCTGGCCGTTGGTGGCGGTGTGCAGCGTACCGACCCGGTGGGCCAGGAAGCGGGACAGGAGTTCCCTGATTTCCTCATCGTCCTCGACATACAGAACCGAAAGGGTTTTCAAAAACTCCGGATCGATCCGGGTTTGAGGGGGACTGGCATTCATCTCGATAACCTCGTTTTAGTCGTTTTTTCCCAAGGGGACGCTCAGAATGAATTGGGCGCCGTTCTGGATATTGGCCGCGCTGACGCTTCCACCCATGTTTCGCTCGATAATCGTTTTTACCATATACAGCCCAATCCCGCTGCCCTGTTCCTTGGTGGTGAAGTAAGGATCGAACAGCTTCGGCAAAACCGCTTCCGGGATGCCGCCACCGTTATCCTCCACGGTCAGGGCCGCTTCGCCATCCGTTTTTTTCAGCGCGACATGGATTTGTCCGTTGGCGATCTTCTTTTCGACGATCGCCTCCTTGGCGTTGACCAGCAGATTGAGCACGGCCTGCGCATACTGGCTGGGGAATCCCACCGCCATCACGCCAGGGGCCAGCTCCGTCGTGATATCGATGCGATTGTGTTTCAGTGCCGCTCCGACGATGAATATCGCTTCATTGACGGCTTCCGCCACATCGAACGCGACTTTTTCCCGGTCCGGACGGAAGAAATCGCGGAAATCGTCGATGGTGGTGGACATTTTTTCGATCAACCGGCGCGCCGTGGCGATATCCCGGTCCAGGGTTTCGACAGTCACTTCCCGGTAAAAAAAATCATCGCGCAGGTTGCTGATCAGAAGACCCAGTGCGTTCAGCGGCTGCCGCCACTGATGGGCGATATTGTGCACCATCTCGCCCATGGCCGCGAGCCGCGATTGCTGAATCAGCAGGTGATCCTTTTCGCGGTTCTTGGCGAGTTCTTCCTGCACCCGCTGCTCCAGGGTCTCGTTGAGCAATTTGAGCTCTCCCTCCGCCCTCGTGCGATCCGCGATTTCATTCAGCAAAGCCGCCTGATAAATGTGCAGATCGTTGCGCATCGTGGCGAAGCTGTCGATCAGCGCGCCCACTTCATCATGGTAGATGCCGGTCGGCAACGGCGTGTCGAAATCCTGCCGGGCGAGCCGCGAGGACGCTTGGGCCAACTGGTGCAGCGGCCTTCTGACGGCGATTTCCGTTGTCAGCATGATGGTCGCCATGACGCTCAGCAGGATGCCGAGCAGAATGTGCATGAGCTCCCGATTGGCCTGCCGGGTGTTCTCCAGTACCGGCCCCATATCCACCTGAACGATAAGTTTGCCCAGATTCATGTTCAGGTAATGGATCGGCTTTTGCAACGTGCGCACATTCCGGACTGGCAGCCCGTCGTCGGGCGCGGCCCTGGCGGTGGCGAGCGGGTAGAGCTGCCGGTTCGAGGCATTGACCAGCCGGATATCCACCCATGCCGCGTTTTTCTTCTTCAGGGCGTTGAGGTTCTCGTAGGCGGTGTCGAGCTCGTTGCCCAGCAACAGCGGAATCAGCCCCTCCGCCACGCTGTCCAGATGCTGATCTATCTCCGCGAGGTGTACCGCCTCGCTGGCGGCCAAAGTGCGGGGTATCCAGAAGGCGTAAAGATATCCGCCCATCAGCAAACCGATGAGCAGCAGGGGGAGCAGCAGCTTGGCGCGGAGGGACGTGAACCAGGCTGTTTTCGGCGAACTATTCAATTGTCTTCAACCCACAGGGATTCCAGTCCCCAGTCGCGCATCGGCGTGTAGTCTTCGATCGATGCCGGGACGATTTGCTGGATCGGGACATCGGCCAGCAATGCCCGGCCTTCCTGCGTTGCGCCGATTTCCAACAGGGCGCGACGCACCTTCTCCCGAACCGCCTTGGGGACGCGGGGATGGGCCGCAACCGGATGGGAGGGGAATTCGCGCGTGGTGTAGAGTATTCGAAGCGCATCTCTTATCTCAGGCGTTTGCTCCTGCAAGGTTTTTTCCACGCCGCCGCCCGCGTCCGTCAGGCCGTTGACCACGTGCAAATAGACCGAGCTGTGCGTTTTGACATACAAGGGCGTCACCGTGACGTGGTAGAGCCGGGACAGATCGGCTCGCATCAGCAGGCTGGCGCCGAGGGCGTTCGGGGAGGGGAAAGCGACAGTCTTTCCTTCGAGTTCGGTCAGGCTGTGAATCGGGCTGTTCTTCCGCACCACCAGAATGCCACGCAAGGGAACGCTGTCGCGCACCAGGGGAATGTATCCCTGGGTGGGGATCAATTTCAGGATGTGGTAGGGGTTGCAGTAGATGAAATCGAAGCTTCCCCTGGATATTTCCCGTTCGAATTCGGGGACGGTGAGCGTGGTGGTCAGCTTGAGCGAGAGGCCGGTGCGTTTTTCCACTTCATCCACGATCGGCTCCCAGATCGCGAACAGTTTGCGTTGTTCGAATTGCGGCACGACGGCGAAAGTATAGGTTTCTGCCGAGGCGTTGAAGCCAATCGCAAGACACGCCAGCGTTCCCGCCCACATGACAGCGGTTCGGAGCCGCATCCTGCGCAGGACGCGCCCGATTTCAGAGAGACTGCCAGATGCCGATTCGATTGCACTACGCATATTACTCTCCCGGCGGGGATGCCAAACCCGCTACCGCGATTCCGACCTGCCGGTTATGGCAGCACTTTCGCGTCCTCGATCACCACATTCTCCAGCGGCACGTCCGAGGGCAGGGGGCCGCGCGGGCCGGTGCGCACCCTGGAAATTTTCATGACCACATCCTGACCTTTCACTACCTTGCCGAACACCGCGTAGCCCCAGCCGGCCAGGGTCGGCGCGGTGTAGTCGAGGAAAGCGTTGTCCTTGACGTTGACGAAAAACTGCGCCGAGGCGGAATTAGGGTCCATGGTGCGCGCCATGGCGATGGTATAAATTTCGTTTTTCAGCCCGTTATTGGCCTCGTTCTGGATCGGGGGGGAGGTATCCTTTTCGCGCAGGTTGGTGTCGAAGCCTCCGCCCTGGATCATGAAATTGTCGATCACGCGGTGGAATATCGTCCCTTTGTAGTGGCCGTTCTTGACGTATTTGAGGAAATTTTCCACCGTCTTCGGCGCCTTGTCCGAGTAGAGTTCCAGCGTTAAGCTGCCGAGGTTGGTCTTCATCTCCACCATCGGGTTGGCGGCATAGGCGCCGATGGAAAACAGCAGGCCGAAAAAGAGGGCGATCAAACGCAGTTTCATGGATTTTATCCTCGCAATGGTGAATGAAAAGGTCTTGTGGCCATTATGCCACGGCCAGCGCCGGGTATGACAGAAGCGGGAGCGTTGCGTCAGCCCAGAAAGGCTCCACTGGATGCCAGATACTCGACTTCATCGGGCGTGCTTTGCCGTCCGAGCAGGCTGTTGCGGTGGGGAAAACGACCGTATTTCAGGATCAGTTCCCGATGATGCCGGGCAAAAAGCAGGTTGCTTTCGAGCTTCGCCGCTTCGAACAGTCTGACTGAAAGATCCTGGTCGGCCAGGTTCTCGCTGTGCATCAACGGCATGTACAGAAAGGTCAGGCGTTCTGCCGGCAGGTGCTGGTCGTAGCCCTTGCCGATGGCGAATCTGGCGATTTCGACCGCCTGCTGCTCGGTTCTGAAGCTCTCCGCCCTGCCGCGAAACATGTTCAGCGGGAACTGGTCAAGCACGATGGCTAAAGCCAGACAGCCCTCGGGGGTTTCTTTCCATCCGTCGAGTTCCCCTGCGGCGGCCTTGCGCCACAGCGCCTCGAATTTTTCCCGGATCGCGTCATCCAGCGCAGGCGTGGATGAAAACCAGCGGCCTTGCATGTCTTTCGAGTACCAGAAATCGAGAATGTTTTGGGGAGTTATTGGGGCTGGCATTTTTTCGGCTCGTCCGGGGCTAACGGTCAAAATTAATCGGCAAGTCAAAAAGCAAGAAAAGAGGCGCTTGCTGGCGAGTCCGTGTTGTGCGGAAATCATGGTCTTCCCCTGTTTACCCAGGCTGACCCTGTGGCCGCGGCGAATTACTGCGCCAAAGACTCCAGAAACCCCAGCAACGCATCGCGCTGGCGTGGCTGGAGGCGCGCGAAGGTATTCAACAGCCGCCGTTCCTCCGGCAGCATCCATTCATAGGCGGGCACCGCTTCGGATACGGAAAGGACGGGCGGCGGACGCATCTCGCCGCGCCCGGTGGAAAGCCATTCGAACCCCACGTCGAGCAGCTTCGCCAGGCGCACCAGGTTCTTCATGTTGGGCGCTTTGCGCCCCGATTCCCATTCCGCCACCGAGGGTTGAGTGACGGACATGCGCCGAGCCAGTTCCGCCTGGCTCCACCCCAGCTCCCGCCGCGCCCGTTTGATGCGTTCCTTCATCATGGCGATCATTGTATCGGTATCGGCTATATTGCCTTGAATCGCAATCGGATATTTCGCACCTATCGGTATTGGTTATAATATGGTAAGCTGCACAATACACGGGTATTGCCGGAAGCGTGGGAAGGGGTCTCCAGGCCGCGAAAATCGGGGCGTGGAAGCAGTATATGGATGCCGTGTGAGCAGCTGGAGCGTGACATGCGCACGCAACCAGTCCTATGTTCGAGTTGAGGAGGTGGCGAAGCGTGGACCAAGGAAAGGTTTTTTGCCGATGCATAGAGGGGCACTGCTTCCTGGAAAAAGATGCCGAATGGGCCAAACAGAATTATGCCCAGGCTTTGCATCCCAATGGAATTTTTCCCGACCGCATGTTGCTTGACACTCTTGATGCCGAGAGACTTCGCGAGAAAATCGAATGGATGAATTCCCTGGGGGTTGTGGGAACATATCAAATCTGTTGCAGATACAAGGCAGAGAAACTTTTCTGAAACGCGATTATCCTAAAAACCTTGATTGATCCACGAAAATCACGAAAGACACGAAACAAATCAAAAACTTGAACAGGCCAAACCATTCACCCATTGGGTGGCGATTTACACTACTGCATCTCTTTGAATATTTTGCGAGTTTTCGCCTTACGGCGAAATACCTGCTTACCCCATTTCGTGCTTTTCATGTCTTTCGTGGACTAACTGCTTTTTATAGGATTATTCCTTTCATGGCAAGCGGCTGGTTGCTACCATGGCGGGATGATCCGGATTACTTCACAGCTCGCCATCGGCGAGAACGAAATCGAACTGCAATTCATTCGCGCCTCCGGGCCGGGCGGGCAGAACGTCAACAAGGTATCGACGGCGGTGCAGTTGCGCTTTGACGTGGCCCGTTCTCCTTCGCTGCCCGAGAATGTGCGAGCCCGCCTGATGAAGCTGGCGGGCAACCGCCTGACCAACGAGGGCGAGCTGCTGATCGAGGCCAAGCGCCATCGCACGCAGGAGCGCAACCGGCAGGACGCGATTCAGCGGCTGGTGGAACTGATCCGTCACGCCACCGAGAAGCCCAAGCCCCGCATCGCCACCAAGCCGACCAAGGCGTCGAAAAAACGCAGGCTGGAAACCAAACGGCAGCGTAGCGAGACCAAGCAGGCGAGGGGGAGGGTTGCGGACTAGCAGCCAGTCATGTTGAGCCAAATGGATGTAGGAGCGGGCTTGCCCGCGATCAGTGGCATCAATCGCGGGCAAGCCCGCTCCTACCCAATCTTCCGAATCTCGTTGATTGCCTGCTAGCCCTTCACCGGCACGCCCCAGTCGCCCTCGAAGAAATGCACGCCCAGCGGTGCTCTCGCCCTTTCCGCCAGTTCCAGCTCTTTCAGCTCGTCGTTGAGCATTTCCGGCTCGCCCTGGTAGCCCACCGCGATCATCGCCATCGGAGCAAATTCCTTGGGGATGTTGAAGGTGCGGCGAGTTTTTTCCTCGTCGAAGCCGCCCATCTGGTGCGCCATCAGCCCCGAGGCTACCGCCTGCAGACACAAATTCTCGGCGGCGGCGCCGGTATCGTACTGGCCCCAGCGGTTGGGGTTGCCGTTCTTGCGGAACAGGCTGTTGGCGGTGGTCAGCATCAACACCGGCGCGTTTTTCACCCAGTTCTGGTTCCATTCTCCCAGACAGCCGAAGGCCTTCTGCCAGGCGGTTGCATCGCTGTTTTTATCCCACACGATGAAGCGCCACGGTTCGTCGCCGTAGCAGGATGGCGCCCAGCGCGCGGCTTCCAGCAAGGCGACGATCTGTTCCCGGCTGACTTTCTTGTTGGCGTCGAAGGCGCGGCAGCTCCAGCGTCTGGCGATGAGGTCGTGAACGTCGACCTGGGTGGAAGCGGTTTTGGTTTGCATTGCTGCTCCTTGTCAAGAGAGAAACGGATAGTCGGTATAGCCTTTTTCGTCGCCGCCGTAGAAGGTGCTCGGGTCGGGCGCGTTAAGCGGGGCATTTTTGGCGAAGCGTTCCGGCAAGTCCGGGTTGGCGATGAATAATGCGCCGAAAGCCACCAGGTCTGCATAATTCGCGGCCAGTGCTTCCTCGGCGAGCGTTTTGTCGTAGCCGCTGTTGGTGATGTAGGCGCCCTTGAAGCAGCGCCGGAAGCGCGGGAAGTCGAATTCCTGCGCGTCATGTTTGCTTTCGCCGATGGCGCCTTCCATGCCGTGCAGGTAGGCCAGGCCGAAGGGGCTCAGCGCCGTCGCCGCGTACTCGAAGGTTTTCTGCGGGTTGGAGTCGTGCATGTCGTTGAACGGGTTGAGCGGGGAAAGCCGCACGCCGACGCGGTTCGCTCCCCACACTTCCGAGACGGCCCGAGTGACTTCGAGCAGCAGGCGGCAGCGGTTTTCCAGGCTGCCGCCGTAGGCGTCGGTGCGCTGGTTGGAGCCGTCGCGCAGGAACTGGTCGAGCAGGTAGCCGTTTGCGGCGTGGATTTCAACGCCGTCGAAGCCGGCTTCCAGCGCGTTCTGCGCCGCCTTGCGGTAGTCCGCGACGAGGCCCGGCAGCTCGGCTGTTTCCAGGGCGCGCGGCGCGACGAAGGGCTGCAATCCCCGGTAGGTGAAGGCCTGCCCTTCCGGCTTGATGGCGGAGGGCGCGACCGGCAGCGTTCCGGCGTCCAGCAGCGAGGGGTGGGAAATCCGGCCGCAGTGCCACAGTTGCAGGAAGATGCGTCCGCCGCAGCCATGCACCGCATTGGTCACCTGCTTCCATCCGGCGATCTGCTCGGCGCTATGGATGCCGGGGGTGGCCGGGTAGCCGACGGCAGAGGGTGAAATCTGCGAGCCCTCGCTGATGATCAGGCCGGCCGTGGCCCGCTGGCGGTAATATTCCACATTCATCGGCTGGGGTACATTGCCGGCGCCGGCGCGGTTGCGGGTCAGCGGCGCCATGACGATACGGTTGGCCAGAGTATAGGGGCCCATTTGCAGCGGCGTGAAAAGATCGGTGGTCATGTGGTTTCCTTTTTGTGTGGTCAGGCCAGATCAAACAGTAATATTTCTGCCGAACTGTTAGATTCTAGACGAATTTTTAATTCATTTTCGATGCGTGCGCCATCGCCCGCCTCCAGCGCCTCGCCGTTGAGGCTGACCGCGCCCCGTGCGACGTGGAGATAGGCGCGGCGTCCCGGCGGCAGGGCATGCTCTGCCGTGTGGTCGGGGTCGATCAGGCCGGCGTAAAGCTTCGCATTCTGATGGATCGTGACCGAGCCTTCGTTGCCGTCGGGCGAGGCGACCAGGCGCAGCCTGCCGAGCTTCTCGGCGGCGTTGAAAAACTTCTGTTCGTAGCTCGGCGTGATGCCGTTGCGATCCGGCATGATCCAGATTTGCAGCAGATGCACTTCCTCGCTGGCGGAAGCATTGAACTCGCTGTGCCGAATACCGGTGCCCGCGCTCATGCGCTGCACCTCGCCGGGCCGGATCACCGTGCCGTTGCCCATGCTGTCCTGGTGTTCCAGCGCGCCGGACAGGACATAGGTGACGATTTCCATGTCGCGGTGGGGATGGGTGGGGAAGCCGGCACCGGGCGCCACCCGGTCATCGTTGATGACGCGCAGGCTGGAGTAGCCCATCTGTCCGGGATCGTGATAGTCGGCGAAGGAGAACGTATGCCATGAGTTCAGCCAGCCGTGGTCGGCATGGCCGCGTTCGTGGGCTTTGCGGATGTTGATCATGGTATCCCCCAGTTATTGTTTGTTATGATCTGGAATGGGATTGATCCCCATGATTTTCAAGATGCCAGAAGATAAACCCCTTACTCGTTACCGCGGCCGTTTCGCGCCTTCACCGACCGGTCCGCTGCATTTCGGCTCGCTGGTGGCGGCGGTCGGCAGTTTTCTCGACGCGCGCAGCCGTGGCGGCGAGTGGCTGGTGCGCATGGAGGACCTCGACCTGCCCCGCACAGTGTCCGGCGCGGCGGACGATATCCTGCGTACGCTCGATGCCTTCGGCCTGCACTGGGATAGGGAGGTGATGGTCCAGAGCGCCCGCAACGAGGCCTATCGCGCCGCCCTGGCCGAGCTGGACAAACTCGGCGTAGTCTACCCCTGCGCCTGCACTCGCAAGGAGATCGCCGATTCCGCCCTCACCGGCATCGACGGCCCGGTTTACCCCGGCACTTGCCGGGCCGGCTTGCCCGTCGGGCGGTGCGGACGGGCGATGCGAGTGCGCACTGACTTTAACCCGGTCGGCTTCGACGATAGGCTGCAGGGGCGCATCAGCCAGATTCTGGAAACGGAAGTGGGCGACTTCGCCGTTCGCCGCGCCGACGGCCTGTTCGCCTACCAGCTCGCAGTGG
>JAJXTJ010000014.1 GCA_021783895.1 Pseudomonadota bacterium
GTTCTTTCCGGTCTTCCGCAGTGCAGTTGACCACCGCAGCAACCCTCGACATGACCGCCTCCATCGCATAGTTAACGATGGAAGTATGGTAGTTAATAATGTATATTATTGCAACTAAACACTAGCTCGTCGGGCTACCCCCGACACCCAAACATTCGGTGCGCATGGCGCACCCTACAAAACCAAACACCCGCGCGAAGCGCACCACAAATCAAAACCAGAACGAAGTATCCTTCATCAGGAATTCAACGTACGACATGTAGTGCGACCCATCGCAGGAGAAGGTCAGAGTGATCATGCCGTTGAAAATGTTGATCGAGGCCATGCGCAGATAGATGTTGGGGTCGGCGAGGCGCAGGGATCGCATGACGTTCAGAATCCGCCTGATGTCGACCTGCGGAATCGCGGCATCTACCGGGTAGGGTTGGAGCGGGTACACCAGGCAGATGTCCGGGTCGCTCAATGCCTCGTGATCCAGCATGCGATACCGGAACGGGTCGGCCACGGTCCAGATCATGGCCTGGCTGCTGGAAAAATGTATCTGGCATTGAAACACGCCGCGCTGCGTCAGCAGTTCTTCCAGGATGGATGCCGCCAGCTCTATGTTGCGGTCCATGGGGCTTTCGACGCGGCATTGCTGGAACACCGTGCCGCGGATCGCCGGATCGCCCTTCACCTGGCGCCAATAGCCGGGCTCATCGTAGAGGTCGGACGTCACCGGCAGATCGCGCAGGTCGAAATCGGCGCCGAGGTAGCCTGAGATTTGGGAACCGGTGCGCACGACCTGCAAGGCGGTGAGCGACGGTCGTTGTTCCTTCAGGCTGATGTAGGCATCGGAAAGCAGGAATCCCCAGGATGGCACGACTTCCTTCATGTACGGTCGCTGGGTACGGTCGCGCCCGAAGTGTTCGGGCGCAAGCCCTGTCTTGCCGACGTTGTCGCAGATTTGAATGCCGTTGGTGCCCACACAGTACAGGAATGTGCAATAAGGGATGCCGGCGAAGCCTTCCATGAGGATCGTGTTCAGCCGCTCGCGGTTGCCCCATGCCTGTGTGCATTTCTCGGCCAGCTGCGTCAGCGGTTCGCGCAACGTGCGCGCCAGTTCCTCGCGTTGCAGATAGATGCTGTCTTTCCAGGATTTTTTCATGATGCTGCCAATGTTTCGCGTGATCTTGATAACTAAGGTTTCGGAGTTACCCCCCCTATAACAGCGCTTAATTGATTGATTTAAATAACAAACTGTCTCGCAAAGAGTATAATAATAGATTGTCTTGCAAACAATCCAAAACGACTCGGGAGACCGCGACGAGTCATGGCACAAAAACAACAGATTTTCCAGGCTGACTTGACGGCGAACTTGCTTCGGGACGGAGGTTGCCTCATCGACAACCTGTTTGCCGATCCGTGGAAGTCTTGAGCCACCAACAAGCTTGTTGATCAGTTGTTCTGCTGCAGCAGCGCCATGCTCTCGCGGTAATGCTTGCCGGCTTCGTCGGTGCGACCGATTTTCTCCAGCAAGTGCGCCAGTTCCAGGTGCGTCCCGGCGTTGGGTTCGATGCTCAGGCTGGCATCCAGATAGCTCTGCGCCTTACCCCACAACGCCTGCTTTGCGCATAGGCGGCCCAACGTTTGCAGCAGCGCGGCATCCTGAGGATGCTGCTTCAGCCAGTTCTCGGCGCGTTCGATTTGTTTCAGCGTGTCCTTGCCCAAGCATTCGCCGTACAACCTGACCATATCGCTGTCCCACTGGCTTTCCAGGCTTGCCGTAATAATATCCATCGCGGCCTGGCACTGGCGGAAGGCGAGGAAACCTTGCGCGGCGGATCGGGCGATCTTGCTGTTGGTCTTGTCGGCACTGGAAATTTTCTGCCAGTAATCGCGCAAGTCTGCCAAATCCAGCCGCTTGCGTTTCAGATTTTCCTGGTGCGCGCTGATTTTCTGCTGTGCGGCCTGAATCGGATCAATCGCTTCACGTCTTTCCAACTGGGCGACCAATTTCAATACCTGATCCCAGTTTTTCGCCTGCGACTGGGCCTTCAATTCCAGCCGCAATGCCGCGAGATTTTTGCGTGTAGCGGTCTGCAATTCCTTCAGGGACCGCAGCGCCTGCTGGAAATCACGCTGATCGAGCAACAGCTCGGCCTGGGTCATCAGCCGAGGCTCAGGCCGATCCCGCCCCACCTCCTCGGCTTGCGCCAGATAACTGTCGCGGCGGTCGTAAGCCTTCAGTTAATGGGCGGCGCGCGCCGCCAGCAAGGCGTTGGCCAGCGGGGCTTCCCGAGCGTCCAGCGCGATGGCGGCGAACCTCTCGGCCTTGGCGTAACGCCCTTCGTAGAAGGCCAGCAAGGCGTCGTCCATCGCCTCGCGCGCCTTGTCGCGCCGCCGCGTCTGGCGGAAGGTGCGCACATAGGCAGGCAGGTTCAAGGTATGCACCGCCAGACGCACCGCCCCATAGGCTGCGGCAAAAACCGCCAGCAGCAGAATCACGAAAAGGTTGAGAGACAGCTCGACCCGGTACGGGGAATAAACCAGCAGCGCGTAGCCGGCGCTGTGTTTGGCGGCCAGCGTCAGCGCCACCGCCGCAGCCAGGATAGCCAGTATCCAGAACAGCGTCTTCACTTGGCTTCCAACCTTCCACGCGACCCTTCGTGCATCAGTTTATAGTTTCGCAGCGCATTCAGGCTGGTGGAAATATCCGGCATCTCGATGCTTAGCGGGCCACCGGCAAGCTGCTTGAGAATTTCAAGCGCGGTCTGGGTGCTCTTGGCCTTGACGTCGAAATAACGGCGCAACCAGGCATCGACCGCTTTCAGGTCGGCTTTGTAGGTGACCTCGTCGCGCCGCAACAGGGCGATGCGCGCCGATAATAAACGCAACCGCAGGTTTTCCCGCAGGAAATAAGCTTGCGGTGGAGAAAGCAGCGGCGCATCCGGGTTTTCCATATTCTGGATGCGAACCAGCTGCTTCATGTCCAGCCAGATTTCCCGGCCCAGCCTGGCAAACGGCGGCTCATCGCCGCGCACTTTCGCCGCCACCCGCTCGACGGGCAGTTCACCGCCGATTACCAGCGGAAAGTCGTCCACCATGTTGGCCAGATTGTCGAGACGCAGGCTGTAACCGACCACATCGACTGCCGGCAGCGCCTGGAGGCGCTCGATATCCTTGATGATCGCCTTGCGCAGGTTGGTGAACTGCGGCTTGTCGAGCCGCTGCAAGCGGCTGTCCGCAGTTTGCAGCGCGATCAATGCGGCCTTGGGATTGCCGGCGAGCTGCAATTGCTGGCTGGCGATCAGCAGGATCGGCTCGATCTCGGCCAGCACCCACTCGTCGCGGTTACGCGACAACTCCTGGTAAAGGGATTCCAGCGCCACCTGCTGGTTCTGCGATTCACTCAGCTTCTGCTCCAGCATACCGAGCTTGACCATCGCCTGGCGGGAGTCCTCCTGTGCCCGTGCCGCAATGATCTGGCTTTCCTTGTTGCGGCTGTCGAATGCGGCCAGGCGACGGCCCATATCCTGCTCGATGGCATAACGGTGCTGCCGGCTGTCCAGCCACTGCAAGCCGACCAGAACCAGCGCCACGATCGCCACCGCCAACCCGAGGTTGAAACGGAACACTTTCACCGGTGCCGGCATTGTTTCTGCCGGCGACGGCATTTCCTCTTGCCTGTCCTGTGTATTCTCGCTCATGCCCGCTCTCTAAGTCTTACTCCGCCACCCGATCAAACCGCTCAGCAAGCCTTCATCGCCCGCAGGGGTAACATAAACCTGCTTGACCCCCAACTCGCGCGCCACCTCGGCAATATTTTCATGGAACACGAACACCGGCGTCTTTCTCAGCCATTGTTGCCCGAGTTTTCCCACCAGATCAAACAGATTGCGCATGCTCTCGCCGCTGGTCACGGTGATGGCGTCTATTTCACCGCGCACCCACTGCTTGAGCAACAGGCCGACATCCGCGCTGGCGGGCTTGCCGCGCCGGTAGCACTCGGCCACGGTCAGTTCGGCGCCCCGCCGGACCAGCTCATCGCCCAGCAATTCGCGCCCACCCTCCCCACGAAAAATCACCACCCGCTTGCCCGCCACATCCTGCAACTCGGGCAATTCCAGCAGCGCCTCGCTATCGAAATGGCCTTGCGGAACGAGCACATCTTCAGCACCAAAACGCTCCAGCGCTTTTCCGCTGCCCTTGCCCACCGCCGCACAACGCAAACTTTGCGGCCAGGTTCGCCTTGCCCGAACCTGGTTCATCGCCTTGTTGACCGCATTGGGGCTGATGAAAATCGCCAGGTCGAACTGTTCCAGCCGATCGATCACCCCGGACAGGGGTCCCATATCCCGCGCGTCGAAAATCTCCAGCGTGGGGAACAGAATCGCCCTGCCGCCGGCGCGCTCGATCAGCTCAGCCAGACGTCCCGCCTGATGCGCCGGACGGGTCACCACCACGCCGACATTTTCCAGCGGCCTCATCCCAGCAGATCGAGTTCCGCCAGTATCTTGTCCGCGCCCATGCCGATCAGACGCCGGCCCAGTTCCTCGCCGATCCGTTCGGCATCTTCGGGTTTGCCCGATACTTCCGAACGTACCGCGCGCACGCCATCGACGCTGGACACGAAACCGCGCAACCGCAGCACGCCATGAGCAATTTCGGCATAGCCGCCCAGCGGCACCTGGCAGCTACCCGCCAGGGCGCGGCTCATCGCCCGCTCCGCCGTGACGCGGGCGAATGTGTCGGGATGATTGAGCGGCGCCAGCAAGGCAACCAGATCGTCGCGCCCGTCAACGCATTCGATGCCGATCGCGCCCTGTCCCACAGCGGGCAGACTCTGCTCGGTGGGCAGCAGCGAAGTGATGCGCTCGCCCAGGCCGAGGCGCTTCAGCCCGGCTGCCGCGAGAATGATCGCGGCATACTGGCCTTCGTCCAGCTTGCGCAAACGGGTTTGCACGTTGCCGCGCAGCGACTCGATTTTCAATGACGGGAAGCGCGCCTGGATCTGGCACTGGCGACGCAGGCTGGAGGTGCCGACCACGCTGCCTGGCGGCAGATCTTCCATTTTCTGGAACTGGTTGGAAACGAAAGCATCGCGCGGATCCTCGCGTTCGCCGATGGCGGCGAGAACAAATCCCTCCGGCATCACCATCGGCACGTCCTTCATCGAGTGCACCGCAATGTCGGCTCGCCCTTCCTGCATCGCCTGCTCCAGTTCCTTGACGAACAAGCCCTTGCCGCCGATCTTGGCGAGAGGCGAGTCGAGGATCTGGTCACCGGTAGTAGTCATACCGAGAATGATTATCTCGATTTGCGGATATAATTCCTGCAGCTGCTGTTTGACATGGTGCGCTTGCCACATCGCCAGAGCGCTTTCGCGCGTCGCAATGGTGACCTGCGTAATGCCGGCGTGTCCGCCGTGTGTCGTGTCAGAGTGAGTTTTCAACGGATACCCCAAGGCAAAGATTACATTAATGAATGTTAAGCTGGCCAACTGCCTGTTGGCGATTATTTTAGCATGGTTCGCTGCCGCCGGCGCGCACGCGCAGGACAAGGTCGAAATCCCGCTGGCGAGCGACTTCACGGTCGACGCGACGAAAGCCAGAACAAAAAACGTGCCTATTCTGGTGATGTTCAGCCGGCGCGATTGCACCTTCTGCACCCAGCTATTGCAAGAGTTTCTGCTGCCGATGCGGCGCAACGCGGAATACGAGTCCAAGGTCATCATGCTCCAGGTCGACGTCGGCAGCTCCGCCCCGCTCCGCACCTTTTCCGGCAAAGCCACCACCCACGCCCGCTTCGCCAGGGAAAACCGGATCAAGCTGACCCCCACCATCAAGCTGTTCGATGCGCGGGGACGCGAACTTACCGAACCGCTGATCGGTTTCACCTCGCCGGATTACTACGGCGGCTTTCTCGACCAGCGCATCGATGAAGCCCTCGCCAAGGTGCGTGGCGGGAAATAATCAACCCCGCCCGAACTCCTTGACGATGTGCTGCTGACGCCGGCTCACCGGCAACCTTTCGGCAATTCCATTCAGCCTTACCATCCAGCCGGATAGTGCTTCGCCGGAGTCATCCTGCGCCTGGCGCTCGAAACCCTCGACATAAGCCCGCGCCACCAGGCAGTTGCGGTGGATACGCACGAAGCGCTGGCCGAACTCCTGCTCCAGATGATTTAGAGATTCCTCTACCAGGTACTCGCGTTCTGCCGTTCTGACCGTGACATACTTGAGCTCGGCGCGCAGGTAGACGATCTTTTCCACCGGGACCAGAACCACCCTGCTACGCTCGTACACGCTCAAGTGCACCCTGCCCTGCGGCGCCAGACTGCGCAACACCTCCGCGCCGCCGGGCGCCAGCGCCTTCGCCTTGAGCAGCGCGGCAAGCAGGCGTTCGGCGCGCACCGGCTTGAGCAGGTAATCGATGGCGTTGACCTCGAAAGCCTGGATGGCGTAATGGTCGTAAGCGGTGACGAAAATGACGGCGGGCGGACGGGGCAGGCGCTGCATGTGCTGCGCCGCCTCGATGCCGTCCATGCCTGGCATGCGGATGTCGAGCAGCACCGCGTCCGCCGGGTTCCGCGCCAGGAATTCCAACGCTTCACGCCCGTTCGCCGCCTCCCCCGCCAGTTCCAGCGGCAAGCGGGCGGCGCAATCCTGCAACAGCTCCTTGAGCCGGCTGCGGGCAGGCGCCTCGTCATCCACGATCAGCACGCGCAGGGCTTCAGGCATTTTTTGCGTTCACATAGGGCACGATAATATGAACCTGGTAGCTGTTGTTACTCACTCTCGTTATCAGCGTGGCTTCCGCGTCGAAATGCAGCTCCAGGCGCTCGCGGATGTTCGCCAGCGCCATCTTGTTGCCGGCATGGTGGCCGCCCTCCGTGCGATAGGGATTGACCAGCACCAGATGCACCTGATTGCGGGCGCGGTAAATGTTGATCACGATTTCACCCGGTTCGGCGCAGGGCTCGATCCCGTGATAAACCGCATTTTCCAGCAAGGGCTGCAACAACAGCGGCGGAATCAGCGCATCGCCCGGCATTTTATCCACGTGCCAGGCCACTTTCAGCCGCTCCCCCAGACGCAGATGCTCCAGCTCCAGATACTGGCGGCACAACGCCACCTCCTTTTCCAGCGGCGCCAACTGCCGGTTGTCGGCCATCAGCACGCGAAACAGGTCGGCCATGTCTTCCAGCGCCCGCTCGGCCTGTTTCGGATCGGAACGAATCAGACTGAGCACCGCATTGATGCTGTTGAACAGGAAATGCGGACGGATGCGCGCCTGCAACGCCTGCAACCTGGCCTCGCTGATCGCCGGCGAGAAGGCCCGGCTGCGCAGGTGGAAGTAGCCCAGCAGCACGCCGCTGACCAGAGCGGCAAATAGCCAGTGGCGTTCGAGCGAGCCGAGATCGGCATCGAACAGGCGCAGACTTAGAGTGTGCACCAGCGTAGCCAGCGCCAGTTCCAGCAGCACCACCGCCGCCACGCCGAAACGGTAAGGCAGGCGCGCCAGGACGCCATGTCCCAGGCACAGGGCAAGCAGGGACAGCAGTAATACCGGCTGCACCAGCGCGGAGAGATTCATCAGCTCCTGCCACATGCCGTCATAGGTGGGCGCCTTCAGCATCGCCGTCACCACGCTCATGCCGTCCACGATGAACAGGATGCGCAGCATGATGCCGAGATTGCAGAAATTCGGCAGCGCCACCCCGGCCATGCCGGAGGGGGGTGTCGCAGCCCCTGTGGGAGCGACAGGATTTTGCTTTATACTTCTCATATTCGAATTTTGGTCAAGGCGGCAACGATATGCAACAAAAACCCTCGGCGACGGGCAAGGCCTGGTCGGGCAGATTCAGCGAGCCGGTAGCGGAACTGGTCAAGCGCTACACCGCTTCGGTGGAATTCGACCAGCGCCTGGCGGAATTCGACATCCAGGGCTCGCTCGCCCACGCTTCCATGCTCGAATCCTGCGGCATCATCGGCGCGGACGACCTGGCGGCAATCCGCACGGGCCTCGCGCAGATTCTGGATGAAATCCGCGCCGGCCGGTTCGAATGGCTGCTCGACCTGGAAGACGTCCACCTCAACATCGAAAAACGCCTCACCGCCCTGGTCGGCGAAGCCGGCAAGCGGCTGCACACTGCCCGCTCGCGCAACGACCAGGTCGCCACCGACGTGCGCCTGTGGCTGCGCGCCTCCATCGACGAACTGCTGGCCTTGATCAAGGGCCTGCAAGCGGCCCTGCTCGATCTAGCGGAACAGCACGCCGACACCGTCATGCCCGGCTTCACTCATTTGCAGGTCGCCCAGCCGGTGACTTTCGGCCATCATCTCATGGCCTACTTCGAAATGCTCAAGCGCGATGCCGAGAGAATGCGCGACTGCCGCCGTCGCGTCAACCGTCTGCCGCTCGGCGCGGCCGCGCTGGCCGGCACCAGCTTCCCGATCGACCGGGAAAGGGTGGCGCGGGAACTGGGTTTTGACGGGGTGTGCGAAAACTCGCTCGATGCCGTTTCCGACCGCGACTTCGCCATCGAATTCACCGCCTGCGCCGCGCTCATCATGACCCACCTGTCGCGCCTGTCGGAAGAGCTGATCCTGTGGATGAGCCCGCGCGTCGGCTTCATCGACATCGCTGACCGCTTCTGCACCGGCTCCTCGATCATGCCGCAGAAGAAGAACCCGGACGTGCCCGAACTGGTGCGCGGCAAGACCGCCCGCGTCACCGGCCATTTGATGGCCCTGCTGACCCTGATGAAATCCCAGCCGCTGGCCTACAACAAGGACAACCAGGAAGACAAGGAACCGCTGTTCGATACCGTGGACACCCTCACCGCCACGCTGCGCATCTACGCCGACATGATGGGCGGCATCACGGTGAAAAAGGAAGCCATGCGCCAGGCCGCACTCCAGGGCTACGCTACCGCCACCGACCTGGCCGACTACCTGGTGAAAAAAGGGCTGCCGTTCCGCGACGCCCACGAAGCCGTCGCCCTCGCCGTGCGCCACGCGGAAGGCAAGCGCTGCGACCTGAGCGAACTTTCCCTGAAAGAACTGCTCGAATTCTCAACCCTGATCGCCGACGACGTCTTCGCCGTGCTCACCCTGGAAGGCTCGTTGAACAGCCGCAACCACATCGGCGGCACCGCGCCGGTGCAGGTCAGGGCCGCCATCCAGCGCGGTCGGAAATTTATCGAGAACCTATAAACAAAACAAGCATTTTAACCACGGGGCACACGGGAAAAAGCAAAAGCTTGAGGCATCATCTCATTCACCCAACGGTTACTTGGGCATATCTGTGTATCAGATTGATTTTACCCCGTGTGCCCCGTGGTTAACTGTTTTTCCAGGATAAACGCCCATGGCACAGAAAAAAATCATCCCCATCATCCCGCAAGGGGCAGAAACCGACGACGAAGCCAGCGCCTGCTCCGGTGCCGAACCTTATGCGCTGATGGTGCTGGGCGACAGCATGCTGCCCGAATTCGAGGAAGGCGAAATCATCATCATCGAACCGGAAGGCCTGGCGCACGACGGCTCCTATGTCGTCGCCTGGCACAAGGACGAGTACATCTTCCGCCAACTGGTGCGACACAGCGAACGCTGGTATCTGAAGCCGCTCAACGACCTCTACCCCACCGACGAAGTGTCAGGGTTGGAGGCGGTGAAAGGTGTAATCACGCAGAAGAAGAAACCGGGCAAGCGCAGCTCGATGAAGACTTACGCTTAACGCGAAGCGAGCCCTCGTCCCTCAGGTCGGAACAAGCGCTCTTCACGTTCACCCCTCGCTCGCTTGTACCCGAATCAAAAGCAAAATCAAAAGGGTCTACCATCGAATTTGCAGATGACGACCGTCAACGGGAAGCGTAGCATAACTCTCTGACGGGGGTGTGGCTCTTGGAGTCGGCGAACATGGCAACGAGTTTCGCTTGAGTCTGAAATGCCGCCC
>JAJXTJ010000015.1 GCA_021783895.1 Pseudomonadota bacterium
CGCGCGCCCTGTGGCGCGCTACCGGCATGACCGACGGCGACTTCGGCAAGCCCATCATCGCCATCGCCAATTCCTTCACCCAGTTCGTGCCGGGCCACGTCCACCTCAAGGACATGGGGCAACTGGTGGCGCGCGAGATCGAGAAGGCCGGCGGCGTGGCCAAGGAATTCAACACCATCGCCATCGACGATGGCATCGCCATGGGCCACGCCGGCATGCTCTACAGCCTGCCCTCGCGCGAGCTGATCGCCGACAGCGTCGAATACATGGTCAACGCCCACTGCGCCGACGCGCTGATCTGCATCTCCAACTGCGACAAAATCACTCCCGGGATGCTGATGGCGTCCCTGCGCCTCAACATCCCGACGATCTTCGTTTCCGGCGGGCCGATGGAAGCAGGCAAGGCGGTCATCCACGGCAAGGAACTGCACCTCGACCTGGTCGACGCCATGGTGGCGGCGGTGGATCCCCATTACACCGACGCCGAAACCCTGACCATGGAACGATCCGCCTGTCCCACCTGCGGCTCCTGCTCCGGCATGTTCACCGCCAATTCGATGAATTGCCTGGTCGAGGCGCTCGGCCTGGGGCTGCCCGGCAACGGCTCGCTGGTGGCCACCCATGCGGACCGGAAACGCCTTTTTCTCGAAGCCGGACGGCTGATCGTGGCGCTCGCCAGGAGCCACTACGAGCACGATGACATGACCGTGCTGCCGCGATCGATTGCAAGCTTTCATGCCTTCGAAAATGCCATCGCCCTGGATATCGCCATGGGCGGTTCCACCAACACCGTCCTGCACCTTCTGGCGGCGGCCCGGGAAGCGGGTGTGGATTTCACCATGCAGGACATCGACCGCATGTCACGTAAGGTGCCCCATCTTGCCAAGGTGGCGCCAAGCATCCAGACCTACCATATGGAAGACGTGCATCGCGCCGGCGGCATCATGGCCATTCTGGGCGAACTCGACCGCGCCGGGCTGCTGCATCGCGACCTGCCGACCATCCACAGCCCGTCCATGGGTCAGGCGCTGGAGCACTGGGACGTATGCCGCACCCAGGACGAAAAAGTGAAAACCTTTTATCGCGCCGCGCCCGGTGGCGTGCCGACCACGGTTGCATTCAGCCAGGACAAGCGTTTCGCCGAGCTCGATCTCGACCGCGCAAAAGGGTGTATTCGGGACAAGGCCCACGCCTATTCCCAGGACGGTGGCCTGGCCGTGCTCTATGGCAATATCGCCGTGGATGGCTGCATCGTCAAAACTGCCGGGGTGGACGAAAGCATTCTCAAATTCATCGGCAGGGCGCGCATCTTCGAAAGTCAGGACGATGCGGTGGAAACCATTCTCGCCGACAAGGTCGTCGCCGGCGACGTTGTGGTGATCCGCTATGAAGGGCCGCGCGGCGGGCCGGGCATGCAGGAAATGCTGTATCCCACCAGCTACCTCAAGTCGAAGGGGCTGGGCAAATCCTGCGCCCTGCTTACCGACGGACGGTTCTCCGGCGGCACCTCCGGCCTGTCTATCGGCCATGTCTCGCCGGAAGCGGCGGAAGGCGGCGCCATCGGCCTGATCGAGGAAGGCGACACCATTGAGATCGACATTCCCCATCGCACCATCAACCTCAAGCTGGCCGAGGCCGAACTGGCCAGGCGCCGATTGGTGATGGAGTCCAAGGGCGCCAAGGCTTGGCTGCCGGAAAGCCGCAACCGTATCGTCTCTGCGGCATTGCGGGCCTACGCGGCGATGACCACCAGCGCGGCTAAAGGTGCGGTGCGCAATGTGTCGCAGGTGGAACGGCGCTAAATAATGGATCGCAAGGGGTTGCAGGTCAGGCTTCAGACTGCCAGAAGCAGGCGCCTCTAGGCGACATGTCGGCATGAATGCCGACCTACAGTTTACGTTTCAACATGACTGACTACACAGGGAATTCATGACGCATTCCGCCAAGCCGGTAAAGACCGACCACAAGCTCGCTTTGCGCGAGTTGGTCGAGGCATTGATTGCCGACGGCCTGGTTGAAAGGGCGGATGCCGCCAATCTGTTGTTGCCGGCGCGAGGCGCTCGAGGCGAGGTTCATCCGCTGGTACAGATCGCCGAGCAGAAATGGAAATCGGCCAAGCCGCCGCACAAACTGCTCAATCTCGAAACCCTGACCGAGTGGCTGGCGGGATGGGTCAAGCTGCCCTACTACCACATCGACCCTCTCAAGATCGACGTGACCGCCGTTTCCGGCATCGTGTCCGATACCTATGCGGCGCGCTTCCGCATCCTGCCGGTCGAAGTCACCTCGCGCGAGGTGGTGGTAGCCACGGCTGAGCCTTTCCTGAACGAGTGGGAAAAGGAGCTGGCGCCGATCCTGCGCCTCGACATCAAACGTGTCGTCGCCAACCCGCTGGACATTCAACGCTACCTCGCCGAGTTCTACAGTCTGGCGCGTTCGGTCAAGAAGGCCTCGCAAACGCAAGGTTCGGCCTTCGGCGGCGGCCTTTCCAACTTCGAGCAGTTGGTGGAGATGGGGCGTTCCGGCAACATCGATGCCAACGACCAGCATGTCGTCCACATTGTCGATTGGTTGCTGCAATACGCCTTTGACCAGCGCGCTTCCGACATCCATCTCGAACCGCGGCGCGACCACGGCGACGTGCGCTTCCGCATCGACGGCGTAATGCACCACGTCTACCAGATCCCGCTCGCGGTGATGGGCGCGGTGACCAGCCGCCTCAAGGGTCTCGGCCGGATGGACATCGTCGAGAAGCGCCGCCCCCTGGACGGACGCATCAAGACCCGCTCTCCGGCGGGCGACGAAATCGAGCTGCGCCTCTCCACCATGCCGACCGCCTTCGGCGAAAAGATGGTGATGCGTATTTTCAATCCCGAAGTGATCGCACAGAACTTCAAGGAAATGGGTTTCACCGACGAGGACGTGGTACGCTGGAACCAGATGACCGGCCAGCCCAACGGCATCATTCTGGTTACCGGACCGACCGGCTCGGGCAAGACCCCAACGATGTATTCCGCCTTGCTCGAGCTGGCAACGCCGGAAGTGAACGTCTGCACCATCGAAGACCCGATCGAGATGATTTCACCCCAGCTCAACCAGATGCAGGTGCAGCACAACATCGGGCTGGATTTCGCCAGCGGCGTGCGTACCCTGATGCGTCAGGACCCGGACATCATCATGGTGGGCGAGATCCGCGACCTGGAAACCGCCGAAATGGCGATCCAGGCGGCGTTGACCGGACACTTGGTGCTCTCCACCCTGCACACCAACGATGCGCCCTCGGCGATTTCCCGCCTGCTCGACCTGGGCGTTCCGCCCTATTTGATCAACGCGACCCTGCTCGGGGTGATGGCGCAACGCCTGGTGCGCACCCTGTGTCCGCACTGCAAGGAACGCGAGGCGCTCGACACGGAAGCTTGGGAGGCAATGGTCAAACCGTGGAAGGCCGCCGCGCCGGCGACGGCGAATGCGCCGAAAGGCTGCCTGGAATGCCGCATGACCGGCTACCTCGGCCGCATTGGTTTGTACGAGATGCTGGTCATGTCGCCCGGCTTGCGCAAGCTGATCAAGCCGGCCTGCGATGTCGCCGCCCTGCGCGAATACGCCTACAAGGAAGGCATGAAGCCGCTCAGGATCAGCGGCGCGCAAAAGGTCGCGAGCGGGCTCACCACCATTGAGGAAGTCCTGAAAGTCGCCCCGCCGCCCTACGGCATGTAATTGTTGACAAAAACAGTATGTTTTTATAGTATTCTTAATATTGCCTTTTCACGAGATATTCATGGTCAAGCTCATGCGGAAAGGCATGCCCAAAAATATTGGGAAAGATTGATCTGCATCATTTGTATAATCAGGAAAGTTGGATATGATGGCGATCCTTAATTTTTCTTAATTCTGTTAATTAACGACAAGGAGTCTCAAATGAAAGCAGTTCTGGGAATGGCCGTTGCTGCATGTCTGCTGGTGGCGGGGCAAGCCGTTGCTGCGGATGAGTCTGCGCTGGCGCAGAAGAGCGGCTGCCTGGCTTGCCATCAGGTAGCCTTTAAATTGGTCGGACCGGCTTACAAGGATGTGGCCAAGAAATACGCTGGCGACAAGGGTGCCCAAGCCAGGCTCACTTCTCATGTCCTTAATGGAACTGGACCTAACGGGATGGGCTGGATGAAAGAGGGCAAGGCCGCCCTGCCGTTCATGCCGGCCAACGTCACGGTGAAGCCGGCAGATGCCGCCAAACTGGTCCAGTGGGTTCTCAGCCTGAAGTAATTTGGTCATGTTACGAAAAAAAGCCGGCCCTTTGGCCGGCTTTTTCATTGGGTTTTTGCCAGCTTGCTGTGGTGCATCGAGTAGGTGAAGTACACGATCAGCCCGATCACCAGCCAGACCACAAAGCGCAGCCAGGTCATGGCCGGCAGGAACGCCATCAGCGCTCCGCAGGAAAATGCGCCGAGCAGAGGGAAGAACGGATTCAGCGGGTTCTTGAATGGGCGGTGCAGAAGCGGCTGGGTGATGCGCAGCATAATCACCCCCAGGCACACCAGCACGAAAGCGGCCAGCGTGCCGATGTTGACCAGTTCGGCCAGTTCGCCCAGCGGAATGAAGCCGGCGATGGTGGCAATGACCAGACCGCACAGGATGATCACCCGTGCCGGCGTCTGGGTTTTCGGGTGAACGCGGGCGAAGAATGGCGACAGCAACCCGTCGCGCGACATGGCGAAAATGATCCGGGTGAGCCCGTAATAAAGTACCAGCATTACCGTGGTCAGCCCGGCGATCACGCCCGTCGCTACCAGCGCCGAGGCCCAGTTAATGCCGATCAGATGAAGCGAATATGCCACTGGCGAGGGCACATTCAGTTGGGTGTAGGGCACGATGCCGGTGAGCAGGCCGGAAACGACGATATAGATGATCGTGCAGAACACCAGCGAAGTGATGATGCCGATCGGCACGTCGCGTTGCGGGTTCTTGGCCTCCTCCGCTGCGGTGGAAACGGCATCGAAGCCGACATAGGCGAAGAACACCATCGCCGCGCCGGCGAACACGCCGACCGGCTTGCCTTCCGGGCTGGTGCCGGACCAGCCGAAGGGCATGAACGGGGTCCAGTTTTCCGGGTGGATGTTGAACAACGCCACCCCGATGAATACCGCGATGGTCAGCAGTTTGACGAACACCATCGCAGTATTGATCTTCGTGCTCTGGCGCACGCCGATCGCCAGCAGCACCATCAGCATCAGCACGATCCCAGCCGCCGGCAAGTTGATGATGCCGCCCAGAATGGGCGCCTTGGTCAGCGCTTCGGGTAGGCCGAAGCCAATGGCGGTGAGGGCATTGTTGAAATAGCCCGCCCAGCCATTGGCCACCGCCGCCGTGGCGACCCCGTATTCGAGAATCAGATCCCAGCCGATAATCCACGCCACCAGTTCGCCGAATGCCGCGTAGCTGTAGCCGTAGGCGCTGCCGCAGCCGCCCACTGCCGAGGCGAGTTCGGAATAGGCCAGCGCTGCGAAGGCGCAGGCGAAGCCCGCGACGATGAACGACAGCATCACGGCAGGGCCGGCCTGGGTGGCGGCGGCGATACCGGTAAGGACAAAGATGCCGGTGCCGATAATCGCACCGATGCCAAGGAAAGTCAGGTCGAAGGCAGTCAGGCATCTTTTCAGGCCAGTATCGCTGAAATCGTCCGGAGTTATTGTTTTGGTGCGAAATATCTGCATGTGGTCCCCCCTTTGTTGAAGCGAAGTGTAGTTATTTTGGCCGGGCTTGGCTATGTTTGCAGCCAGTCTTTCACCACCAGGAACTCGCGGTACAGCCGCTCCTCCTCCGAGCCCTTTTCCGGTTGCCAGTCATAGCGCCATTTGACGATGGGCGGCAGCGACATCAGGATGGATTCGGCACGCCCGCCCGATAGCAGGCCGAACAGGGTGCCGCGATCCCATACCAGGTTGAATTCGACATAACGGCCCCGGCGATAGGCCTGGAAATCCCGCTCGCGTTCGCCGTAAGGCGTGGCGTTGCGGCGCTGCAATATGGGCAGGTAGGCGGCGAGGAAGTGATCTCCGACGCTTTGCGTCAGGCCGAAGCTGAAATCGAAATCGCGCTCATTGAAATCGTCGAAAAAGATTCCGCCCGTGCCGCGCGGCTCGTTGCGGTGCTTGAGGTAAAAATATTCGTCGCACCCTTGCTTGAAGCGGGGGTGATACTCCGCACCGAATGGTGACAGCGCATCACGGCAGGTGCGGTGGAAATGCACGACATCCTCGGTAAAGCCGTAATAAGGCGTCAGGTCCATGCCGCCGCCGAACCACCACAAAGGCTCGCCGTCGGGCGGCTGGGCGCAGAAGAAGCGAACGTTGACATGGGTGGTGGGCACGTAGGGATTGCGCGGATGCAGCACCAGCGACAGCCCCATCGCTTCGAAACCGCATCCGGCCAGCTCGGGGCGTTTGGCCGTAGCGCTGGCTGGCATTTTTTGCCCGCGCACGTGGGAAAAATTCACGCCGCCGCGCTCGAACACCTTGCTTTCCTCGATCACGCAGCTCAAGCCTTCCCCGCCCTCCGGGCGCTGCCAGGCATCGCGCAGGAAGGTGTGACCGTCGGTCTGCTCCAGCAGGCTTACGATGCGTTCCTGCAAATCGGTGAGGTAGGTTTTGACGGCGTCGCGGTTCATGGGGTGCTCATATTCATGGCCGGATGATCTTGCCGGTCAGCAAGTGCTGGATAGTGGAAGGGGTTTTGCGGCCACCGACTCTGCCCGGCAGCACCAGAACACTCAGGCCGAAAACCTTGACGCAGGCGGCATAGGTCTTGAGCGGCTTCTGCCCGACGCGGTTGGCACTGGTCGAAACCAGTGCCGTACCTAGTGCCCGGCACAATCCGGCGGCGTCGGGGTGGGCGGTCACTCTCACGGCAATGCTCTCATGCCGTCCGCGCAGCCAGCGCGGCGTATGGCGGGACGCGGGCATCAGCCAGGTATGCGGCCCCGGCCAAACCTGGTCGAGCTGCCGCGATTGTTCCGCCGTGGGCGGCAGCACGTAGCGCCGCAGGCGACCGTAGCGGTCCGCGATCAGGATCAGGCCCTTGGACTGCGGCCTGCTTTTGAGTTGGAGCAAGCGGCGCACGGCGCGGGCGTTGCGTGGGTCGCAGCCCAGGCCATAACAGGATTCGGTGGCATAGGCGATGATTCCGGCACCGCTGAGGTGGGCGCGCACTTTCCTGATCAGGGCAGCGGAGTAGTAGGGCATTGGTCCATTCCTTTTTTAGCTATCAGAAATCAGCTATCAGCGGTCAGCCTGTTGTGCGCGGCAAAGCCGCGTGGTTTTTCTGAAAGCTGACCGCATTCCCCCTCGCGGCCAAGGTCGTTTTTACAGGGAGGATTGCAGCTTCTCGTTTTGGATGGCGATCTGTTCGGCGGTGCGGGTGCGGTCGTCCTTCAGGCGTTGAGCCAGGCCGCTGTCCTGTAATGCCAGGATCTGGGCGGCGAGGTATGCGGCGTTTTTGGCGCCGGCCTTGCCGATGGCGACCGAGGCTACCGGTATGCCGCCCGGCATCTGCACGGTGGAAAGCAGAGCATCGAAACCGTTGAGAGGCCCGCCTTCCATCGGCACACCGATGACCGGACGGATAGTGTGGGCGGCCACTGAGCCCGCCAGGTGCGCCGCCAACCCGGCTGCGGCAATGAACACGGCACAGCCGCGCCGGTCGGCATCCGCCACATATTCCGCAGTGGCAGCTGGGGTGCGGTGGGCGGAGGAAATTCTGACCTCATAGGGTACGCCAAAAGCGGTCAGCGTATCGAGCGTGGATTTCATCACGGGCAGGTCGGAATCGGAGCCCATCAGGATGGCGACAAATGGTCTGGTCATGGAGTTTCCTTATGTTTTGTAGGGTGCCCACCCTACCTGATTTTAATCGCGCGATATCCAATGTCGTGCCGCATCTGGCAGCCGTCGAACTTGATCAGGTCGGCGATTTCATAAGCGCGCCGCTGCGCCAGCTGTACCTTGTCGCCCAGGGCGGTGACGCACAGCACGCGACCGCCGCTGGTGACGACCTTGCCGTCTTTCATGGCGGTACCGGCGTGGAAGACGTGAAAGTCGCGCGGGGTTTCTTCCAGCAGATCGATGAGCGGCGGCAGGCCGTTGATGACGTCGCCCTTGCGCGGATCGTCGGGGTAGCCGGCGGCGGCCAGCACCACGCCCAGCGCGGTGCGGCGGTCCCATTCCGCCTCCACCTTGTCGAGTGTGCCGTTGACGGCGTGTTCCACCAGGGTCAGCAAATCGCTTTTCAGGCGCAGCATGATCGGCTGGGTTTCCGGGTCGCCCATGCGGCAGTTGAATTCCAGCACCTTGAGATTGCCGTCGGCGGCTATCATCAGGCCGGCGTAGAGAAAACCGGTGAACATTTCCCCTTCCTGCGCCATGCCCCGCAGCACCCGGCCGATCACCTCGCGCATCACGCGCGCGTGCAGTGCCGGCGTAACCACGGGAGCCGGCGAATAGGCGCCCATACCGCCGGTGTTGGGGCCCCGATCTCCGTCCAGCAGGCGCTTGTGGTCCTGGCTGGTGGCGAGCGGCAGCACGTGCTTGCCGTCGGCCATGACGATGAAGCTGGCCTCCTCGCCGAGCAGGCACTCCTCGATCACCACCCGTGCGCCGGCGGCCCCCAGCTTGTTGCCCGCCAGCATCATGTCCACGGCGGCGTGGGCTTCGTTCAGGTCTTGCGCCACTACCACGCCCTTGCCCGCCGCCAGTCCGTCAGCCTTGACCACGATAGGCGCGCCATGCTGGGCGATGTAGGCGTGTGCCTGGGCTGCATCGGTGAAGGTGGCGTAGGCGGCGGTGGGGATGCCGTGGCGCACCATGAAGGCTTTGGCAAAATCCTTGGAGCTTTCCAACTGCGCCGCGAATTGGGTCGGGCCGAATATCTTCAGCCCCTCGGCGCGGAAGGCGTCGACGATGCCGGCGGCCAGCGGCGCTTCCGGGCCGACCACGGTGAAGGCGATCTTTTCCCGTTTGACGAATTCGAGCAGCTCGGGAATCGCGCTGAGCGCGACGTTGGTCAGATCCCGTTCGAGATCGGTGCCGGCGTTGCCCGGAGCGACGAATATCTTGGTCGAGCGCGGGCTTTGCGCCAGTTTCCAGGCCAGTGCATGCTCACGTCCGCCACTGCCGATAACTAGTATTTTCATATCTTCGTGAGGGGTGAGGAGTGAGGGGTGAGGAGTAAAGTCATCATTCGTCTCGCGGGTTTAGTGGCGGAAATGTCTCATGCCGGTGAATACCATCGCCATGCCGTGCTCGTCAGCAGCGGCGATCACTTCCTCGTCGCGCATCGAGCCGCCGGGCTGGATTACGGCGACGATGCCGGACTGGGCGGCGGAATCGATGCCGTCGCGGAACGGGAAGAAGGCGTCCGAGGCCATCACCGAACCGCTGACCTGCAAGCCGGCGTGTTCGGCCTTGATGGCGGCGATGCGCGCCGAATTGACCCGGCTCATCTGGCCGGCGCCGACGCCGATGGTCATTTTGCCCTTGGCATAGACGATGGCGTTGGATTTGACGAACTTGGCCACGCGCCAGGCAAACAGCAGGTCGGCCATCTCGGCTTCGGTCGGCGCACGTTTGGTGACCACCTTGAGTTCGTTGTACAGCGCCAGGTCGGCACCCTGTACCAGCAGGCCACCGACGACGCGCTTGAAATCCAGGCGCTGGGCCGGCTCCTTCGACCACTGGCCGCATTCCAGCAAGCGCACGTTCTTTTTCGCCGCCACGATTTCGCTGGCCGCTGTCGAAACCTTGGGGGCGATGATGACTTCGACGAACTGGCGCTCGACGATGGCCTGCGCGGTTGCGGCATCCAGCTCGCCGTTGACGGCGATGATGCCGCCGAAGGCGGATTCGGGATCGG
>JAJXTJ010000016.1 GCA_021783895.1 Pseudomonadota bacterium
GTCGCCGCCAAGTTCGGCGTGCCCGCCACGCGCATCGTCGATTACCTGTCTTTGGTCGGCGACACGTCAGACGGCGTGCCGGGCGTGGACAAGGTCGGCCCCAAGACAGCCGTCAAATGGCTGGCCCAGTACGGCTCTCTCGACAACCTGATCGCCCATGCCGGCGACATCGGCGGCGTGGTGGGCGAAAACCTGCGCAACACCCTGGACTGGCTGCCCAAGGGCAGGGAGCTGGTCACCATCAAGTGCGACGTGGCGCTGCCGGTGCAACTGACCGAACTCGGCCCGCAACCGCAGGACACGCCCAAGCTGATCGAACTGTTCGAGCGCTGCGAGTTCAAGACCTGGCTGGGGGAGCTGTCAGCGGTCAGCTCTCAGCAGTCAGCCGTCAGCGCTCAGCCTTCAGTCAAGGGCGGACAACCCGTGGCGGGCGAGCTGGATTTTCAGCCGCAAGCCAGCTACGAAACCGTGCTCACCGAAGAGCACCTATCCGGCTGGATAGCCCGGCTGGAGCGGGCCGAGCTGATTTCGGTCGATACCGAAACCACCAGCCTCGACCCGCTGGCGGCGAAGATCGTCGGCATCTCCCTGGCGCTGGAACCGTACCATGCCGCCTACATCCCGCTCGCCCACCACTACGCCGGCGTGCCGCAGCAGCTCGACCGGGAAATGGTGCTGGCGCGGCTCAAGCACCTGCTGGAGAGCAAGTCCCGGCCCAAGCTCGGACAGAACCTCAAGTATGACAAGCACGTGTTCGCCAACCACGGCATCATCCTCGACGGCATCGTCCACGACACCCTGCTGCAATCCTACGTGCTGGAAAGCCACAAGCCGCACGACATGGACTCCCTGGCGCTGCGCCACCTCGGCGTCAAGACCATCACCTACGCCGAAGTCGCCGGCAAGGGAGCGAAGCAGATCGGCTTCGACCAGGTCGACATCGAAACCGCAACCCGCTACGCGGCGGAAGACGCCGACATCACCCTGCAACTGCACCTGAACCTGTTCCCACAGATCGCGCCCAATGCCCGGCTGGATTTCGTTTACCGCAACATCGAAATGCCACTGCTCGACGTGCTGTTCACCGTGGAGCGCAACGGCGTGCTGCTGGACACCCAGCTGCTCGCCCAGCAAAGCCACGAACTCGGCAACACCATGCTGCGTCTGGAGAAGGAGGCGCACCTGCTGGCGGGCCAGCCGTTCAACCTCAACAGCCCGAAGCAGATCCAGGAAATCCTGTTCGACCAGCTCAAGCTGCCGGTGAAGAAGAAGACCCCGGGCGGCACCCCATCCACCGACGAGGACGTGCTGCAGGAGCTGGCGCTGGACTACCCGCTGCCCAAGGTACTGCTGGAATATCGCGGCGTCGCCAAGCTCAAGTCCACCTACACCGACAAGCTGCCGCGCATGGTCGACCCGCAAACCGGCCGCGTCCACACCCGCTACAACCAGGCGGTGGCGGTAACCGGACGGCTGGCCAGCTCCGACCCCAACCTGCAGAACATCCCGGTGCGCAGCCAGGAAGGACGGCGAATCCGCGAAGCCTTCATCGCATCGCCGGGCAGCAGCATCATCGCCGCCGACTACTCGCAGATCGAACTCCGCATCATGGCCCACCTTTCCGGCGACGAAGGCCTGCTCAAGGCCTTCGCCGCCGGCGAGGACATCCACCGCGCCACCGCCGCCGAAGTCTTCGGCGGAATGCCGGAGGAAGTCAGCAGCGAACAGCGCCGCTACGCCAAGGTGATCAACTTCGGCCTGATCTACGGCATGTCCGCATACGGCCTGGCCTCGCAGCTCGGCATCGAACGTAGCGCCGCCCAGTCCTACATGGAGCGCTACTTCGCCCGCTATCCCGGCGTGGCCCGATACATGGAGCACACCCGCGAGGCCGCCAAGGCGCAGGGCTACGTCGAAACCGTGTTCGGCAGGCGGCTATGGTTGCCGGAGATCGGCGGCGCCAACGGCATGAGACGTCAAGCCGCCGAGCGCGCCGCGATCAACGCGCCGATGCAGGGCACCGCCGCCGACCTGATCAAACTCGCCATGATCGCCGTGCAAGGCTGGCTGGAACGGAACCGGATGCAGAGCCTGATCATCATGCAGGTGCATGACGAACTGGTGCTGGAAGTGCCAGACGGCGAACTGGAAACCGTTCAGCGCGAACTGCCCGGCCTGATGTGCGGCGTGGCGCAGCTCGCCGTGCCGCTGGTGGTGGACATGGGCGTGGGGCCGAATTGGGAGCAGGCGCACTGACCTCGGCAGGGAACAATGCCGCAACTCGCGCAAGGAAATGTAGGGTGCCAATAAGCGAAGCGCATTGCACCGGATGTTTTGCGAGTTGGGCTTCGAGTCGCCCATCCCTGCGGACCCTATTTCATTCGGCGCAATAACGATTGCGCCCTACACGGGCGGAAAAACGCCACTCGTTAAGCATTATTTCTTGGGTAAGCGTAGAATCCTTGCATGAAAGTTTCCGAATTATTACGCTTACTTGAAAAGGATGATTGGTTTCTGGTGCGGCAGCGCGGCAGTCATCGCCAATTGCATCATTCAACAAAAACAGGAACAGTTACGGTTGCCGGAAAACTCAGTGTGGACGTTCCGCCCGGAACATTAAATAGCGTCTTGAAGCAGGCAGGCTTAAAGGAGTGAACATGCGCTACATGGTGGTGATTGAAAAAGGGGCTACAAGCTACGGGGCGTTCGCGCCAGACCTTCCTGGGTGTATTGCCGTTGGTGAAACGGAGGCTGAAGCTTTGGAGCTTATTCAGGAAGCAATACAATTTCACCTGGAAGATTTGCAACACGAGGGCAAACCCATTCCCCAACCCGTTTCAAAAAGCACTTTTGTAGAAATCGGTTTGGCGGCTTGAGCTTGCTGCCGTGACGGTCAATCGGGCATCCCCTATTATTCTATCCGTGCACCTCCACATTAGGCCTTTCCAATGACGGAGCAGGAAGAAAACTTCGTTCACTTTGTGTCTTGCATCACTTGGCTGAACAATGCTTGGCGATTGCTGAATACGATTCATACGCAGCCCGCGAACCCACTCATCGGGCCGGCCTTCCGTTTCGCACTTGTCGAATATTGCAAGCCATACAAGCTTTCGCATGGCATCAACAAGAAGTTTAAACTCGATACGTCGCTCATTCCGAAAGAACACCTACCGCTTCATGAACGCATCATCGATTCTCGCGATCAAATTCACGCTCACTCCGATCTCACCGTCATGGAAGCCAAGCTCCATGTCCACGAATTTATGGGGCAGCGATATACGTGCATCCCACAGAACATCATCTACGCCACCGAAGAACTCCCAAATCTTCAAAAAATTGTCGCACTCATCGAGTGCACACTCGTCAACATGTACATTCAGGCGAACGTGCTCGAGAATGCACTTATTTTGTAAATCTGCCAACGCGCGTAAAGCAGCAAAAGGGCTAGGCTCGGATTGTTCGACTTGCATTGACCCTGCCAAGACGGCGATTTAGGCAGCTCACGTAAGGGGTACGTGGCCGCCAAGCCTTCAAACCCCACCCACCGGCAGGGCCGTCTTGTCCACCACACGGCGCAAGACGAAGCTGGAGTGCACGCCGGTTACCCCTTCGATGCGGGTGATGCGGTTGAGCAACAGTTCCTGGTAGGCGTCCATGTCGCGCACGACGACCTTGAGCTGGTAGTCGGCATCCTGCCCGGTAATCAGCAGGCACTCCAGCACCTCCGGCAATTCGCCGATTTTTGTCTCGAAATTGGTGAAGCGCTCCGGGGTGTGGCGATCCATGGAAATGTGGATCAGCGCCATCAGCGAGTAGCCCAATTTCTTTGCGTCCAGCATTGCGCGGTAGCCGGTGACCAGGCCGGACTCCTCCAGGGTGCGCACCCGGCGCAGACAGGGCGAAGGCGACAGGCCGATGCGGTCGGCCAGTTCCTGATTGCTGATGCGCCCTTCCTGCTGCAACACTTCAAGAATATGCTGATCGTAACGATCTAGTTCCATTGGCTTGCCCCCAAACGAAAATCAATCAAAAAAGGCGATTCACCGCAGAGGACGCAAAGGAATTCCAGTGCTTGTCGTCACTTGGCAGGCGGCTCAATATAATTTGCCAATGCTCTGTTTTTCCTCCGCGTCCTCTGCGGTTCAATAGTTTTTCCAGGACAACAGGCATGTTGTGCCACACAGGAATAGATAACCGCAATTATATTGCCATTATAACCAATAACAAGCCACATGTAGCAAGCACCTGCCGGGACATTTGCGTTAATCTTTCTCCTACCCGATGCGTGAGATCGCCACCCCGGCAACCACTGGAGAAAACCCATGAAAGCCTTCGACCACAGCAAGTACCGCCCCACTCCGGCAGCGCCGATGCGCCAGAGACAATGGCCGAATCGCACCACCACGCAAGCGCCGCGCTGGGTCAGCGTTGATCTGCGTGACGGCAACCAGGCGCTGCTCGAACCCATGAGCGTCGGGCAAAAAAAGCGGCTGTGGGCGCTGCTGGTCAAGCTCGGTTTCAAAGAAATCGAGGTGGGATTTCCTTCGGCCAGCAAGCAGGACTACGACTTCGTGCGCTGGCTGATCGAGGAAAACCAGATCCCCGCCGACGTGACCGTGCAGGTGCTGGTGCAGGCGCGCGAGGATTTGATCGTGCGCTCTTTCGAGGCGTTGCGCGGGGCGCAGCGGGCCGTCATGCACGTCTACAATTCCACCTCCACGGTGCAGCGCGAACGGGTGTTCGGCCTGGATCGCGACGGCGTCACCGCCATCGCCCGGCGCGGCGCCGAGTGGGTCAAGCACGAGGCGGCGAAGCAACCGGAGACCGAATGGGTGTTCGAATACACCCCCGAGAGCTTCACCAGCACCGAGCCCGACTACGCGGTGGCGGTGTGCGAAGCGGTGCTGGACGTCTGGCAACCGACGCCGCAGCACCCCTGCATCATCAACCTGCCGACCACCGTGGAGGTCGCTTCGCCGAATTTCTTCGCCGACCAGGTGGAATATTTCGCCACCCACATCAGCCGCCGCGACAGCATCGTGGTCTCGGTGCATACCCATAACGACCGCGGCTGCGCCGTGGCTGCGGCGGAACTGGCTCTGCTGGCCGGCGCCGAGCGTGTCGAGGGCACGCTGCTGGGCAACGGCGAACGCACCGGCAACATGGACATCGTCACCATGGCGATGAACCTTTACAGCCAGGGCGTCGATCCGCAACTCGATCTTTCCAGCCCGGACGAGATCATCCAGGTAGTGACCGAATGCACCGGCATTCCCGTGCATCCGCGCCATCCGTGGATCGGCGAGCTGGTGTATACCGCCTTCTCCGGCAGCCACCAGGACGCGATCAACAAGTGCCTGCACCGGCAGCAGCCGGACGAGCCATGGCAGGTGGCCTACCTGCCCATCGACCCCAAGGATCTCGGGCGCGATTACCAGGCCGTGATCCGCATCAACAGCCAGTCTGGCAAGGGCGGCGTGGCATTCGTCATGGCCCGCGACTATGGCCTGAACCTGCCGCGCTGGATGCAGGTGGAACTGGCCCAGGTGGTGCAACGGGCGAGCGAAGAACGCAGCGGCGAGATCGACAGCGCCACCATTTACGCGCTGTTCATGGCGCATTTTGTCGTCGATAGCGAACCGGTGGCGCTGAAAGGCTACCGGCTGGAACGCAACGGCGGCCATGACGTCATTGCGGCGCAGATCGCCGAGAACGGCGTGGATCACGCGCTCCAGGGCGAAGGCGAGGGCGCGCTTTCCGCCTTCGTCGATGGCTGGATACGGCATAGCGGACAGCAACTGAACGTGGTGGATTACAGCGAACACGCCATCGGTTCAGGCACCGATGCCGAAGCGATAGCCTACGTGCAAATCAACATCGACGGCCAGCGCATTTCGGGCGCCGCGCTGGATCACGACACCGTGAGCGCGTCGCTTAAGGCGCTGTTGTCCGCGCTGAATCGCGGACGGTCAGAGCGCCGGGCTTTCCCTCAAGGAGACCGACATGGCTGATTTTTCCCAGATGGCCGCTGCCTATCAGCACCGTGCCGTGGTCCAGCAATCGGCGGGCGAAACTCTGCTGGAGATGCTGGCCATCAAACCCGGCGAAGACGTTCTCGACCTGGCCTGCGGCCCCGGCGCCCTGACCGCGCGTATCCGTGGACGCACCAACGGACGGGTTGTCGGCTGCGACGCCGCTACGGGGATGATTACCGAGGCGCGTTCCCAACATGGCGGCGCTGGCGTTGAATTCGTCGAGTCCGATGCGGCAAGGCTGCCGTTCGCCGCCGAATTCGATGCAATCTACTGCAATTCTGCGTTCCAGTGGTTCGGCGATTCCGCCGCCGTATTGTCCGGCTGCCTCACCGCGCTTCGCCCCGGCGGCAGGATGGCGATGCAGGCACCGGCCAAAAGCGATTTTTGTCCCAACTTCATCGCGGCAGTCGGGGAATTGCGGCAGCACGACGACACGCGCGAGGTTTTTTCCCGCTTCAGGTCACCGTGGCGGTTCTTGGAAAATGCCGGGAATTATGCCCGCCTGTTTGCCGATGCCGGCTTCACGGTAACGGAAGGCCGCATGGAAGCCGTTGCCAACCGTTGTTCCCCGCAACAGGCGATGCAAATCTTCCTGTCCGGCGCGGCGGTAGCCTACCTGAACCCGCGATATTACGAAGGCGGCGTACCGGCGAATTTCCTTGCACGCGCCGCAAGAATCGTCGCCGCTGCGCTGGATCGCCAGTGCGGAACGGATGGCATGATTGAGCTGACGTTCCACCGTGTGTTCGTGCTGGCATGCAAGGCAGGTGAAGGACCCCGTCTGCCCCGCCGATAAACCAAACGTTACCCGCCCAGCAACCCGCTCTGCGCGATGCCGTCGAATATGAACTGCACCGCCAGGGCGGCCAGCAGGATGCCGAAAATCCGGTTGATCACCTGCATGCCTGTCACGCCGAGAAGGCGGTGGATCTGGCTGGCGGTGAGCATGGCAACGAAGGTCACCAGCATGATGGCGAGGAGGGCCGCCAGAACGGCCAGCTGATGCGTGATCTGCCCCTCGGCATTCGCCATCAGCAGGATGGCCGCGCCGATGGCGCCGGGTCCGGCAATCAGGGGAGTGGCAAGAGGAAACACGGCAATGTCATGCTTGTGCTCGGCCTCCTTATCTTCCTCATCCGTCGTTGATGTGGCGCCGGACGTGCGAGCGAACACCATATCGATGCTGATCAGCAGCAGCAAAACGCCGCCAGCCGTCCTCAACGCCGCCAGAGAAATACCCATCCCGGCCAGCAGAAATTTCCCGAGCAGGGCGAAAACCAGCAGGATCGCCGTGGCGATCACGATTCCTCGGATAGCGATGGAACGCCGCTCGGCAGGGGCGGCTGTTGCCGTCAAGGCGGCGAACATCGCCGCCACATCTATCGGGGCGACCGTAGCAAAGAAAGTCGCCAGGGCAATGCCCGCTGTCTCAAACATTCACGCCCTCGTTGTTTTGCCGCACATCATTGGTTTAAGCACATATTTTGGGGCTGCACCGATCAAACGATAACACGCTACTGTGCCACGCTTTACCCAAGCACCCCAACCCTTTCCCGGCAACGGGTTTGGGATTACAATACCGGCCTTCCCGCTCAAAAAATAAGCAATGAAAATCGGCCCCTATTCCCTGAATAGCAATTTGGTCGTCGCCCCCATGGCGGGAGTGACCGACCGTCCTTTCCGCAAGCTGTGCCGCAGCTTCGGCGCGGGACTTGCCGTGTCGGAGATGGTCGCCTCGAATTCCCTGCTCTATGGCAGCGAGAAAACCAAGCGCCGGGCCGACAACGCGGGAGAATCCGAGCCGGTGTCGGTGCAGATCGTCGGCGCCGATCCGGCGATGCTGGCGGAAGCAGCGAAATACAACGCCGACCGTGGCGCCCAGATCATCGACATCAACATGGGCTGCCCGGCGAAGAAAATCTGCAACGTCATGGCCGGCTCGGCGCTGCTGCAGAACGAACCGCTGGTGGCGCGCATCCTGGAAGCGGTGGTAAGGGCGGTGGATGTGCCGGTGACCCTGAAGATACGCACCGGCTGGGACAAGAACAACCGCAACGCGATCAACGTGGCGCGCATCGCCGAGGAGTCCGGCATTCTGGCGTTGGCCATCCACGGCCGCACCCGCGCCTGCGGCTACAGCGGCGACGCCGAGTACGACACCATCGCTGCGGTCAAGGCTGAAATCCATATTCCAGTGATCGCCAACGGCGATATCACCACACCGCAAAAAGCCAAATTCGTGTTCGACTACACTCGTGCCGACGCCGTCATGATCGGCCGTGCGGCTCAGGGCCGGCCCTGGATTTTCCGCGACATCGCCCATTATCTCAAAACCGGTGAACTGCTGCCGCACCCCGATGTGGTCGAGACCCACGGCCTGCTGAACAGCCACCTGCACGAGCTTTACGCCTTCTATGGCGAACATACCGGCGTGCGCATGGCGCGCAAGCACATTGCCTGGTACACACGGGGTCTGCCGGATTCCGCCGGGTTCCGCCATGCCATGAACCAGTTGCAATCCACCCGCGAGCAATTGGCCTCCGTCGAGCGCTTCTTTGCCGAGTCGGCAGCACACACTTACATGATGGAAAACGAGATGGCGGCATGATCAACGAAAACGAAATTTCGGCCTGCGTGCGCAAAGCGTTGGAAGGCTACTTCAAGGATCTGGACGGGGAAAAGCCCTGCGCCATCTATGAAATGGTGGTGGGATGCGTGGAAAAACCGCTGTTGCGGGTCATCCTCGACCATGCCCAAGGCAACCAGACCCGCGCCGCCGAAATCCTCGGCCTCAACCGCAACACCCTGCGCAAGAAAATGAAAACCCACGGGATCAAATAACCCATGGTGAGGCGTGAGGAGTTAGGCGTGAGGAGTCAAAGTCAAAAGCGATACCGCCTCGGGTTTTACTCCTCACTCCTAACCTCTTACCCCTCACCACCTCAGGATTCAACATGACCAAAATCAGTCGCGCCCTCATCAGCGTTTCCGACAAATCCGGCGTCCTCGAATTCGCCAAGACCCTGCGCCGGTTCGGCGTGGAAATCCTGTCCACCGGCGGTACCGCAAAAATGCTCGCTGATGCGGGAGTGGCTGTCACGGAAGTAGGCGATTACACCGGCTTTCCGGAAATGCTCGACGGCCGGGTCAAGACCCTGCATCCGAAAGTGCATGGCGGCATCCTGTACCGCCGCGACCTGCAGGCCCACGTGTCGGCTGCGGCCAGCGCCGGCATCCCGCCGATCGACCTGGTGGTCGTCAACCTCTATCCGTTCCGCGCCGCCATCGCCAAACCCGACTGTTCGCTGGAAGATGCGATCGAGAACATCGACATCGGCGGGCCGACCATGGTGCGCGCCGCCGCCAAGAACCACCGCGATGTGGCGGTGGTGACCGACCCGGCGGACTACACCGCGCTCGGGGCTGAAATGCAGGCCAATGGCGGGGCGCTCAGCGCCGAAACCAAATTCAGGCTGGCGGTGAAAGCGTTCTCCCACACCGCCGAATACGACGGCGCGATCAGCAACTACCTCACCGCCATCGGCCCGGACGGCAGCAAACAACAATTTCCGGATCGGCTCAACTTCCAGTTCGCCAAGGCCCAGGGCATGCGCTATGGCGAAAACCCGCACCAGCAGGCCGCGTTCTATGTTGCCACCGGCGAGAAGGGGGCGAGCATCGCCACCGCCCGCCAGCTGCAAGGCAAAGAGCTGTCCTACAACAACATCGGCGATGCCGATGCCGCACTGGAATGCGTGAAGCAGTTCGACGCCGCACCCGCCTGCGTCATCGTCAAGCACGCCAACCCCTGCGGCGTGGCCTATGGCGCCAACCTGCTGGAAGCCTATGACCGCGCCTAC
>JAJXTJ010000017.1 GCA_021783895.1 Pseudomonadota bacterium
GTTCCTGCCGGTGCCGGTGATCGCCTGCGAGGCCGGGCGCTACCGCCTGGTGACGGAAAAGGATCGGCCGCAAAGCATCGGCCGCCTTTCCGCCTTCATGGGCAACACCGGCATCCTGCTGCGCGCCTATTCCTACGCGCGCATGCTGGGCGCGGAAGGAATGCGCCGCGTGGCGGATTTCGCCACCCTCAACGCCAACTACCTGATGGCGGAACTGGGCAAAGCCGGTTTCGACATCGCCTTCCCGCAGCGCCGCGCCAGCCATGAGTTCATCGTCACCTTGAAAGGCTTGAAGGAGCAAACCGGGGTGAGCGCGATGGATGTGGCCAAGCGCCTGCTCGACAAGGGTTTTCACGCGCCCACCACCTATTTCCCGATGCTGGTGCCGGAATGCCTGCTGATCGAGCCGACCGAAACCGAGTCGAAGCAGACGCTGGATGCCTTCGTCGCGGCATTGAAGGAAATCCTGGACGAGGCCCACGCCAGCCCCGATCTGGTCAAGACCGCGCCCCACACCATGCCGGTGCGGCGGCTGGACGACGTCAAGGCAGCGCGCGAGCTGGATCTGGTGTGGAAGGCTTAAAAAGAGCAGGTCCTGCACTGCGTTATTCCCTCGCCGGCCTTGGGGCGGCATTTCGCCACGAAGCGGCTTTTCGCCAGGAAGTGCTGCTGGCCCTGATTCTTGTGCCAACTGCATTGCTGTTGCCGGTCAGCGCACTGGGCAAGGCGCTGATGATAGCCAGCGTTCTGTTGGTGCTGATCGTGGAATTAATCAATTCTGCCATCGAGGCCTCGATCGACCGCGTCTCCCTCGAGAACCATCCGCTGGCAAAAAGGGCGAAAGATCTGGGCAGCGCAGCGGTATTCATGAGCTTGGTCAATGCGGTCATCATCTGGCTGCTGGTGCTGTTGGGCTGAGTATTGCCCTGATGGCCTGGTATAATTTGCGGCGCTCTTGCCTGCGACACCATCATGGTGGCTCACAGCCGCTTCAAGAACCACACCTTGCCCGAGCAGCCCCACATTTTTAATCTCTCTGGGTCAAATTCCCCGCCGCTTGCGGCGTTTGTTGTCATCCCGAACGAAGTGAGGGATCTTATAGATTCCTCGCCATGCTCGGAATGACAGGGAATACTCCGCCCCTTGGCCGGGGTCGTTTAATCCTATTTTCCTCAGTAGTAGGAGGGATGCGCTGTGCTTATCCACCCTACATTTTCTTTGAGAACAAATTTACCCTGGGCTCCCCGCTTTCTGCCTTGAAATTTAATCCGCTGTAGTTTAATACTTAAAATAAAAGGGGTTAAACAAGACTGCTTGGGATAATCGTTTTGATCTGGGGGGCAATAAAAATGATAAAAAAATCTTTTCGCTGGTCGAGTTTCATGGTGTTGTCTGGCCGCTCGTCACTGGTTTGGATGATTCTCTCCGCTTTCATATTGTTTGGGTGTGGCGGAGGCGGAGGTGGCGGAACTGTCACTTCCACTCCTCCTTCGCCGCCCGCACAACTGACTGTGGAAGGCGCCCCTGAAGATTTCCGCGTTACGGTGACCTGGTCTGCGGTCGAGGGGGCGACCGCATACAACGTCTATTATTCGACCTCCCACGGCGTGACCAAGACCAACGGTACGAAAATCTCGGGTTATTCCAGCCCCGCCACTATTCGTAATCTGACCGACGGCACCCGCTACTACGTGGTGGTGACTTCGGTCGGGCCGGGCGGGGAAGGCGCGGTCTCAAAGGAAAAATCCGCCGTTCCGGCGGCCAGCGACCCCCAAGCCCCGCCATTGGCGCCGCTCAACCTGCGCGCCGACGCCGGCAGCGGGCAAATTATTTATCATTGGGATGCATCCGCTGACGCCGCTTCCTACAATCTCTATTACGGCACGGCAGCGGGCGTGTCAAAAACATCCGGGACGAAAGTCACCGGGGTAAGCAGCCCCTATACGCTTTCCCCGCTTTCTAGTGGCACGACCTACTACGCCGTTGTCACTGCTGTCGGAAATGGTGATGGCGTTACTTTTGGAACTACGGGCGAAAGCAGCGAATCCTTCGAGGTGTCCGCGACGCCTTCCGTGGCCCCGCCGCCGGCAGCGCCATCCAACGTCCAGGCTGCCCTGGATGGAACCGATCCCGGCAAGGTGGTGCTGAGCTGGAACGCATCCGTCGGCGCGACAAAATACAGCGTCTATTATGGGGCGACCTGGGGCGTGACCAAACAGACCGGAGCGCGTATCGACAATGTGACCAGTCCCTACACGGTTTCCGGGCTGACCAGGGACAAGGCGACTTACTTCGTGGTCACCGCCAGCAACGGCAGTGGCGAGAGCGCCAACTCCGCGCAGGTCGCCGCGACGCCAAGAACCACGGCATTGCCCGCATTCAACCAAAGGATGGTTTCGATCCCCGGCGGAAGCTTTCTGATGGGCGATAACCTGGACGCCATCACCTATGCCAAGCCGGCAACAACAGTCACGGTGTCCTCTTTCTACATCGACAGGTACGAGACCGGTTACGATCTCTGGGAACAGGTTTACGCTTGGGCAGTGGGCAACGGTTACGTTTTCGACCGTGCCGGCACCAATGGTTTCGACGTTCCTGCGCTTGGCACGGACATGCCCGTCACGGAGATCAGCTGGTATGACACTGTAAAGTGGCTGAACGCGCGTTCCGAGATGGAAGGACTGACTCCGGCGTATTACACGAATACCGACTTGGGCGTTAGCCATGTGTATCGGTCTGGTGATGTGGATGTGAGCAACGCCATGGTGAACTGGACAACCTGCGGCTACCGCCTGCCTACCGAGGCGGAGTGGGAAAAGGCATCCCGCGGCGGGCTGGCGGGCAAGCGTTATCCATGGGGCGACGACCCCGTGGATCCCAACCTCGTGGATCCCGCGCTGGCCAACTACAACATGGGCCGAGCCACCAGCATGGGGGTCTATCCGGTTAATGGCTATGGCCTCTATGACACGGCGGGCAACGTCTGGGAATGGACCTGGAACTGGTGGACAGACAATTACAACGACCTGTCAGCAAACAACCCGCGTGGACCGGACGTCAATCCGGTTCCGGCCGACGTGCTGCATTACTTGCGTGTGCGCCGTGGCGGCGGTTTTACCTACGGCCCGGCTTACCTGAGGAATGCCGAGCGGGTGGGCCGCATACCAAGCTACACGGCTCGATACTTCGGCTTCCGCTCCGCACGCAGTTGTGTGCCGTGATCCGTTGACTGACTGGATAAAATAAAAATATCGATTAATATAAATATTGAGGATTGCGTGTCGGGTTTTGCAAGTTGTATCAAGGTCGGTATTGTTTTTCATTGTCCTGTGATTGGAGAACGTCATGAAAATTAGACTATGGTGGCCATTGCTGTTGGTCCTGCTTTCATCCACATTGTTTCTTAGCACGGCGGCGCGAGCGGATGGGCCACCTACCGATGCCCAAATTCAGGCGCTCGTCAGCGGAGGCCAGTTATATCTCTTCAACAGCTTCGTGCAGGACCCCAACGATGCCACCAAGGGATATTGGGGTAGCCAGTCATTTCCGGAAACGGCTGCCGCCGTGGCGGCTTTGCTGGAGAGTGGCAAGTATAGCGACGCCGCTTACGCGGCCAAGATCGACAAGGCCATCGTGTTCATCAAGGGCTTCGCCAACCTGAATTCGGATGGGGGTATTTACCAATCCCATCAAACTTACGAGAATGGCCTCGCCCTGGTCGCCCTTTCCCTGTACGGCCAGTTGACCACCCAGGACGCCGCCTACAAGACCATGGTCGGGGACGCGATGTTGTATGCTATCCACGGTCAGTGCAGCGGCGGTGGCTGGAGTTATACTCCGGGCGGCACTTACGGCTGCACTCCTGATATGTCCAATACCCAGTTCGGGGTCATGGGTCTGTATTATGGCTCCCATTACCTGGGGGTGCCGATCGATCCCTCAGTTGCCGCTGATGCTACCAGCCCGGCGAATGACACCAAGTTCAACTGGTCGAACAGGTTTTATAACATCCTCAAAGCCGAGCCGGGGGGCTACCAAGTCACGGATGGCCACTACAGATACTACAGCGGCGAAGATTATACCAACCTTTCCATGACCGGCGCCGGGTTATGGTCTTTGGCCATGATCGGGAAAGGCACCATAACCAATGCCAACCCCCCCGTAACCGAAGCGGACAAAGCGGTTAACTGGTTTTCGACCAATTACGTTTCGTTACTCGGCACACCACTACCCGTTGGCACAACACCTCAATACACATGGTCAAACAATGGCATCAAGGACTACTACATGGTTTATGCGGTGGCCAAGGCCCTGTCGGCCACGCTCGGTTCAGCCAATAACCTGGGCACGCAAACTTGGGCCGCTGACCTCAAGACGGCGCTGTTTGATCAGGCGGTTACTGGCTCTGCGTCCACTTGCTCTGGTACCAACGACGTTAACGAGAGATGCTGGGTGGACCAGGATTGGCTCAGCGGTTACGGCAGCCTGGCTACCAGCTTCGTCCTGATGTCTCTCTCCTTCGCGGACGTAAACGCCGAGGGTATAGAGAAAAACCTTGGCGATCCTCCTGCCCCCACCTACCCGTTGCTGAATCAAGGGATTGTCACGCTGAGAACGACCGGCGGGGTGACGATCACTGTTGCGGGAAGGGCAAATGCCGAGCACGATGGCGTGCAACCTGTCGGCGTGAAGCTACCGGTTGGGTCGTTTGGTTTTACTCTCAACCATGTGCCGGTCGGGGGGACTGCCGTATTGACTCTTGTTCCCCCGGCAGGCGTGCTTGACCCCGCCAACCCGGACAGTTTCGTCAATGCCGATGGCACGCTGAAAGCCGGGTTAAGCTGGTTCAAAGTCGTTGGAGGGACATGGAAAGGCACTTCGGCGCCAATCGTGGTCGATCTGGTGGCGAAAACCATCACCGTCACGCTTCAAGATGGCGGCCCGGAGGATGCCGATGGGTTGGCGAATGGTACGATAGTCGATCCCGGTGCGCCAGGGTTCGGTGCGGCGCCAGCCGCAGTTACATCCAGTGACAGCGGGTTGTTCGGCTGCAGTCTGGGCCGTAACGGTGCTCCAGACCCAACGCTGCCGCTATTGGCTGTGGGCGCCTTGGCATACTTGTTGCGGCGCAGGGCTTGAGTCTTACGTCAGTCTGGAAAGACCCGCAATTCGGGGCGGCCATCGCGGTCGCCCCGTTTTTTTGGGTTGTTCTCTGGTTGCTCGGCTACGCGCCGTCCGGCTTCTTCTTTCCACCGGAAATGTCAATGGGGTTTTTTCTTCCCGCCCTGATTTACCCGGTGCTGGAAGAGACGGTGTTTCGCGGATTGATACAGGAAAAGCTCTATCGCTTGCCTTGGGGATGTCGCCGGACAGGTCTGGTTTCCGCCGCCAATATCGCCGCCAGCATTTTGTTTGCGGTCAGCCACTTGATTTACCATTCGCCGCTACGCGCCATAAGCGTATTTTTTCCCTCCCTGATTTTCGGCTATTTCCGCGACCGGTATGGCCGTATCGTTCCTTCCATCGTCCTGCACGTTTTTTACAACGTTGGCTATATGCTGCTGTTTTCTGGCAATCCATGAATCAGAGAAAAAGAATTGAAACCGTTGAGGACGCTGAGGACACAGAGGAAAAGCGAAACGTTGCCAAATTATGCCGCGCCATTTTTATATTAAATATTTGATTTATATGCATCCTCTTCGTCCTCTGCGGTAAATCGCCGTTTTTGAGGTTATACTTCGCCAATTCCAACCACCCGGCTCTCACGCTATGCGCACGCTGATCTGCGGCTCCCTTGCCTACGACACCATCATGGTGTTTCACGACCATTTCAAGAACCATATCCTGCCCGAGCAGATCCATATCCTCAACGTCGCCTTCCTGGTGCCGGACATGCGGCGCGAGTATGGCGGCTGCGCCGGCAACATTGCCTACAATCTGCAGATGATCGGCGGCGAACCACGGATCATGGCGACTGTGGGCGACGACTTCCAGCCCTACGCGAATCGGCTGGAGAAGCTCGGCCTGGCGCAGGAGCATGTGCGCGGCGTGGCCGAAACCTTCACGGCGCAGGCCTTCATCACCACCGATCTGGCCGACAACCAGATCACCGCTTTTCACCCCGGCGCCATGAATTTTTCCCATCACAACCATATTGGCGACGCGAAGAACATCGGCCTGGGCATCGTCGCGCCGGATGGCCGGGAAGGCATGATGCAGCATGCCCGCGAGTTCCGCGAAGCGGGGATTCCGTTCGTGTTCGATCCCGGCCAGGGCCTGCCGATGTTCGACGGCGGGGAGTTGCTGAACTTCGTCGAGATGGCGGATTACATCGCCCTCAACGACTACGAGGCGCAGCTGTTGCAGGAGCGCACCGGGCAGAAAATCGAGCAGTTGGCGAAACTTGTCAAGGCATTGATTGTCACACGAGGTGGGCAGGGCTCGGAGATTTATGCCGATGGTCAACGCCACGAAATCCCCTGCGTTAAAGCACGGGAGGTGGCCGATCCCACCGGTTGCGGCGATGCCTACCGGGCCGGCCTGTTGTACGGGATCGCTCGCGGCATGGACTGGCAGATCACCGGGCGGCTGGCTTCGCTGCTGGGCGCGGTCAAGATCGCCAGTCGCGGCGGGCAGAACCATACGCTGGCGCGCGAAGAGTTGCACTCGCGTTTTAAGGAACACTTCGGAATGAACCTTGAGGGTTAAAAAATGAATACCAGATTGGTGAAATTGATTGCGGTTGCGGCGGCATCTGTCGCGGTGCTCGGCGGTTGTGCATCGAGCATGTCGGGAGGGGCTTATAGCCGCGAGCAGGCGCGTCAGGTTCAGGAAGTCCGAATGGGCATGGTGGAAAATGTGCGCCACGTCAAGATCGAAGGCACCAAGAGCCCGGTAGGAACCGGTGCGGGTGCAGTGATCGGCGGCATCGCCGGCAGCAATGTCGGGGAAGGCAAGGGCAGCACCATCGCCACGATTCTGGGCGCCGTGGCCGGCGGCGTGGCCGGCTCCATGATCGAAGAGGGCGTGATGAGCAAGGATGGCCTGGAAATCACCGTCAAGCTGGACAACGGTCGCATGATCGCCGTAACCCAGGAAGCCGATGAACAGTTCAGGGTCGGTGAACGGGTACGGGTATTGTCTGGCGGCGGAGTCACGCGCGTCACTCATTGATGTTCCAGTACGTAGGTCGAGCTTCAGCCCGCCAGAAGTAGGCGCCTCCATGTCGGCATGAATGCCGATCTACGGTTACACGTCTCAACATGATTGATTGCCGGGGCCGTTGTCATATAAATGTCATTCTGCTGACATTTCGCCGTAACACACCTCGCTTATTGTTCCTCCATCCATCAACGGACAGGAGGAACAAATGCAACTACAACAAGTACAGACGCCAGGCAGTGCGCTATCAAACAAGCTTTTTGTCTCTTACGCACGGTCAACGGATGAGGTGAAGGAGGCGCAACGCCTGCGCTACCAAGTGTTTGCGGGGGAAATGGGCGCACGCCTGTCGGCTGGAAATGCCGGACTGGATCGGGATATTTACGATCCGTTCTGCGAACACCTCCTGGTGCGCGACGGCGATACTGGTGAGGTGGTCGGCACTTATCGTATTCTCCCGCCGGATCGGGCAAAAAAAATTGGCGGGCTTTACTCGGCAAACGAGTTCGATCTTACCCGCCTGTTGCATCTTTCGCCCGGCATGGTGGAGGTGGGGCGTTCCTGTGTACATCCCGATTACCGCAAAGGTGCGGCCATCAGCCTGCTGTGGTCGGGCCTGGCGAAGTATATGCTTGGCCACGGTTACGAATACCTGATGGGCTGTGCCAGCGTAAGCATGGCCGATGGTGGACACGCCGCCGCCAGCCTTTATAATAATCTCAGAGTCGACAACATGAGTCCCATCGAATGGCGCGTTTTCCCGCGTTGCCCGCTGCCCTTGGACAAGCTCGTTAGCGAGTCTACCGTGTCTGCCCCTCTTCCCCCGCTGCTCAAGGGATATTTGCAAGCAGGCGCTTACATTTGCGGCGATCCCGCCTGGGATCCCGATTTCAATACTGCGGACTTTCTGGTGCTGTTGCCCATGTCCAAGGTGAACGGGCGATATGCAAGACACTTCCTGGGAGCGGCCGCCTGATCGGAGCAACGGTTTTCTGATCCGCATTGTGCGGCTGGTCCGGCTCGTTCTTCATCTGCTGGCGGGGGTGATCAAGGCGGCGCTGTTGTTTCCCCTGGTTGGCCGGGCCCGGCGCACAGAGTTAATCCGTTGCTGGTCGGTACGCGTGCTCGCCATTCTCCACGTCAGGCTCAGCATCAAGGGCAGGGCGCCGGATATTTCGGCGGCGGGCGTAATGTTCGTCGCCAACCATATTTCCTGGCTGGATATTTACCTGCTCGATGCGGTATGCCCGGCGCGTTTTGTTGCCAAGGCCGAGGTGCGCGCCTGGCCGGTGATCGGCTGGCTGGCGGTAAAGATAGGAACTCTGTTCATCGAGAGAGCGAGGCGCCATGACACGGCGCGCGCCGGCCGGGAGGTAGTCGACGCCCTCAGACAAGGCGATTGCGTGGCGGTGTTTCCCGAGGGAACCACCAGCAACGGCACATTGCTCCGACCGTTCCATGCCTCTTTGCTGCAATCGGCAATCAACAGCGGAGCCCGGCTCTGGCCGGTGGCGGTCCGTTACGTGCATCGCGATGGCACGGCGAATTTATCCCCGGCTTATGTGGACGACATGAACTTCGGAGATTCCCTGTTCCGAATATTGAATGAGCCTGAAACGGAGGCGGAAATCACCTACCTTGCGCCGATACCGGTCCAGGGGCGTAGCCGGCGCGAACTGGCCGCGCTGGCGGAGCGGGCTATTGCCAGTGCGTTGAGCTTGACAGTGCCCGGCAGGAAATCTGATAAACCTGCCTATCCTCCAACCGCACAGCCGTAAGATCTCCCCCCCACAAGCAGCCGGTATCCAACGCCATCAGATTGCTGCGCACCTGAAGTCCCAGCGCCGACCAATGGCCGAAAATAATCGTGGTATCCGTGTTTTTCCGGTTGGGGGCTTCATACCAGGGCTGATGGCCCGCCGGGAAAATCTCCGGCGGCCCCTTGTGGTCGAATTCCATTTCCCCTTCCGGGGTACAGAAGCGCAACCGCGTCATCGCGTTGGTGATCATGCGCAGCCGCGCCATTCCGCGCAGCTCCTTGCTCCAGGCTTTGGGCTCGTTGCCGTACATGTGTTCGAAAAAATCGAGGTAATGCTTGCCTCGCAGTTCCTGCTCGACTTCGTGAGCGAGGGCGGCTGCGTTTTTAACCGACCACTGCGGCAGAAGGCCGGCGTGTACCAGCGCATAGTTGCCTTCGGCGTAAAACAGGCGCTGGTGGCGCAGCCAGTCGAGCAGTTCGGTGCGGTCCGGCGCCTCCAGCACTTGAGCGATCGTATCCTTGCGATGCGGTTTGACGAAGCCGTAGGCGACCGCCAGCAGGTGCAGGTAGTGGTTGCCGAGCACGACCACCGCCTTATCGCCCAGCGCCCTAGCCCAGCGCAGCACCGCCAGCGAATCCGGCCCGCGGTTGACCAGGTCGCCCACCAGCCACAGCCGGTCGCACGCGGGATCGAAGTCGATTTTTTGCAGCAGCAACTGCAACGCCTGAAAGCAGCCTTGAATGTCTCCGATGGCGTAAGTGGTCATATGCTAAGTGATGGGTAATGGGTAATGGGTAATGGGTATTTTACAGGGGGCGCCTTCCCCTATGTGATAAAATCAGCAAGCAGGATGGGTTGAGCGTTAGCGATACCCATCATCCACATCACCCATCTCTCATCACCCAATGCTTTCCCATCTCAATCCTCCGCA
>JAJXTJ010000018.1 GCA_021783895.1 Pseudomonadota bacterium
GAGCACCCGGACAACTGGCTGCGCTATGGCAATCCGTGGGAATTCCCGCGCCCGGAAGTGCTGTATCCGGTGAAATTTTACGGCAGGATACTGGAATACGTCAGTGAGGACGGCAAGCTGCACCACCACTGGGTGGATACCGAGGATGTCATGGCGATGGCCTACGACACACCGGTGCCGGGCTACGGCGGCAAATCGGTGAACAACATGCGGCTGTGGTCGGCCAAATCGTCGAGGGACTTCGATCTGAAATATTTCAACGAGGGCAACTACATCAAGGCGGTGGAGGACAAGAACGAGTCCGAAAACCTGTCCAAGGTGCTCTACCCCAATGACACCACGGTGATGGGGCGAGAGCTGCGCCTGAAGCAGCAGTATTTTTTCGTCAGCGCCTCGCTACAGGACATGCTTTACCGCTTCGATAAATTCCATAAAAATTTCGATGAATTGCCTGACAAGGTGGCGATTCAGCTCAACGACACCCACCCCTCAATCGCGATTCCCGAGCTGATGCGCATCCTGCGGGATCTTTACCACCTCGACTGGGATCGTGCCTGGAACATCGTCACCCGCACCATCTCCTACACCAACCACACGCTCATGCCGGAAGCGCTGGAAACCTGGCCGGTGAAGCTGTTCGAGGCGATCCTGCCGCGCCATCTGGAAATCATCTACGAAATCAACCAGCACTTCCTGAATGATGTCCTCCACCGCCATCCCGGCGATGTGGAACTACTGAAACGCATGTCCATCATCGATGAAGACAACGGGCGGCGCATCCGCATGGCGCACCTGGCCATCGTCGGCAGCCATCAGGTGAACGGCGTGGCGAAAATCCACACCGAACTGATGCGACAGACCATCTTCGCCGACTTCGACCGCTTCTATCCCGGCAGGATCATCAACATCACCAACGGCATCACCCCGCGCCGCTGGCTCAACCAGGCCAATCCCGGCCTGGCCGGACTGATCAAGGAGCACATCGGCAGCGACTGGATCACCGACCTGGAACAGCTCGGCAAGCTCGCCAGGTTTGCCTCCGACAAAACCTTTCAGGACAAATTCCGCGCCGTGAACCGGGTGAACAAGGAAAATCTTGCGCTGATTATCAAGAACAAGCTGGGCATCACGGTCAACCCCGCCTCGATGTTCGACGTGCAGATCAAGCGCATCCACGAATACAAGCGGCAACTGCTCAACCTGCTCCATATCGTCACCCTGTACAACCGCATCCGAGCCAATCCGGCGGTCGACCGGGTGCCGCGCACCGTGATCTTCAGCGGCAAGGCGGCCCCAGGTTATACGCGAGCCAAACTGATCATCAAGCTGATCAACGACGTGGCGGACATCGTCAACAATGACCCGGCCGCAAGGGATCTGCTCAAGGTGGTGTACATTCCCAATTACGGTGTAACCACCGCCTCGGAAATCATTCCCGCAGCGGATATTTCCGAACAGATTTCCACCGCCGGCACCGAAGCCTCGGGCACCGGCAACATGAAGCTCGCCTTGAACGGTGCGCTGACGATCGGCACCCTGGATGGGGCCAACATCGAGATCCGCGACGAAGTCGGCGCGGACAATATTTTCATTTTCGGGCTGAATGCGGCGGAAATCACCGAACTGCGGAACAAGGGCTATAACCCCTGGGATTACTGCCACGGCAACGAGGAGCTGCGGCAGGTACTGGAGATGATCGGATCAGGCTTTTTTTCGCCGGACGAGCCTGGCCGCTTCCGTCCGATCGTCGAAGCGTTGACTGACGGTGGCGACCATTACATGCTGCTCGCCGACTACGCCGCCTACGTTGAGTGCCATGAAAAAATCGAAACGCTCTACCGCAACCCCGCAGAGTGGGCGCGCAAGACGATCCTCAATGTGGCGGGCATGGGGAAGTTCTCCAGCGATCGCACCATCAGGGAATACGCGGAAAAAATCTGGGGGGTTAAATCCGTGCTGAGTGAGCTTGGTGATGGGTGATGCAGAAAGTTATCCCTTTCCCCATCACTCATACCCCATTGCTAATCCATTCCCAGCCGCTCCAGCCGGTATCTCAAGGCCCGGAAGGTGATGCCGAGCAGCTTGGCCGCCGCAGTTTTGTTGTAGCGCGTCTTTTCCAGCGCGCCCATGATCGCCTCTTTTTCCATGACGTCGAGATATTCTGGCAGCGGCAGGCCCTTCAGCCGTGCTACGTCTTTCTGCGGCTTTGCCGCGAGTTGCAAATCCTCGCGACATATCTCGCCCCCCGTGGTCAGCGCCATCGCCCGCTCCAGGATATTTTCCAGCTCGCGCACGTTGCCCGGAAAATCATATTCTTGCAGCTCCTTCAGCGCCGCCAGGCTCAACTTGGGCGGCACCGTATCCGGGCTCGCCATTTTCCTGAGCATCTCCCTGGCCAGCAGCGGGATATCGTCGGTGATTTCACGCAGCGTCGGCATTTTCAGCACGATCACGTTGAGCCGGTAAAACAGGTCCTGGCGAAATTTCCCGCTTTCCACGCATAGCCCGATATCCTGGTGGGTGGCGCTGATAATGCGCACGTCAACGGGCTCTTCCTGGGTAGCACCCACCTTGCGCACCATTTTTTCCTGGATGACACGCAGCAGTTTCACTTGCATCGGCAAGGGCAGGTCCGCTACCTCATCAAGGAACAGGGTGCCGCTGCTGGCCGCCTGGAAAAAACCTTCCTTGTCCTGGTTGGCGCCGGTAAAAGCGCCCTTTTTGTAGCCGAAAAACTCGCTTTCCATCAGATTTTCGGGAATCGCGCCGCAGTTGACTGCGACGAAGGGAGCCTCGCCACGCGGGCCATTGAGATGGAGTAACCGCGCCGCCAGTTCCTTGCCGCTGCCCGACTCTCCGGCGATGTGGACCGGAGCCTGACTTCGCGCCAGCTTCGCTATCAACTGACGGGTTTGCTGCATCGGGGGCGAGTCGCCAAGCAACACGGGGTGGTCGTTACTGAAATTTTCGCCGGTTTTTTTCGGTTGCCCGTCACGAGACAGTTTTAGCGCGGAATTGACCAGCGCACGCAACTGGGTCAGGGAAACCGGCTTGGACAGGTAATCGAAGGCACCCGCCTTGAGCGCGGCAACCGCGTTTTCAGCGCTGCCATAGGCGGTGATCACCGCCACCGGCGTACCGGGATAGTCCTTGATCACATGTTCCAGAAGGCCCAGCCCATCGCCATCCGGCAGCCGCATATCGGTCAGACACAGATCGTAGGCCTGCTTGCGCAGATACTGTTCGGCCAGGAACGTGCTGGATGCCGTATCGGCCTCCAGCCCCATGCGCTGTAGAGTCAGCGCCAGGAGTTCACGAATGTCCGCCTCATCGTCCACCACCAGAACGCGGCGAGGCGGCATGGCACCCTCACTTTCAGGTATGGTAACTTGCGGCTTACGGCTCAATATATTCTCCCTATGCGTGCGTTCTTTCATCCGCTGGCAGTTTCCCACTTGCGGGGAGGCCAATTCTGAACCGGGCGCCCTGTCCGGTTTCAACATAACCCAGCAGGGCTCCATTGGCATCACACAGCTCGCGAGCGATATAAAGCCCGAGCCCGGTGCCGGTGCTGTCGGTGGTGGAAAAGGGTTCGAACATCTGGGCGTGCAACGCCTCCGCAACACCCGGCCCATCGTCACTCACGTCCAATTGTACAATATTCCCCGACCGTGAAAGCGCCGCGCTCAAGCGGATACTGCCTTCCTGCTGGCGACAATAGCGCCAGGCATTGCGGCACAGGTTCCACAGCACCTGGTCGAGATGCTGGCGATCGAAGCGCACTGTCAGTTTCTCTTTCACCTCCAGAACAACCGTCCCGGCTGGAATTTTTTCGGTCTGACAAAAGAACTCGACGAATTGGTGCAAGGTCGCATCCAGATCCAGCACTTCCGGCATGGCGCGGTCCCTGCGGTTAAGCTGCAAGACATCCTGAACCATCCGGTCGAGGCGATGGGTGTTGTCATGAATGATCTGCAACAGCCGCGTCTGGGTCGCATCCTTGCCGGGCTCTTCCTGCAACAATTCAGTCGCATGATTGATCGCGCTCAGGGGATTGCGAATCTCATGCGCGATGTTGGCCGTCAACCTGCCCAGCGCCGCCAGCTTTAACTGCTGCGCCCGTTCCTGCGTCAGGCTCAGGTCCTCCAGAAAAATCACCGCACCCAACGCCTCATCCCCGCCAATCGCGGTAAAGCGCACCTGAATCCGCATTCCGGTGGCCGGCACGGTCAGTTCGAATCGATCATTGCCCGGGTCTGCATGCCAGCGCTGCAGGCACTCGGATAAGGCGGGGAAATAGTCGTTGAGGATGAGCCCGCTCCAGATCACTGACGGCTTTCCCAGCAATTTCTCGGCTTCGCCATTGCGCTGACGCACCCGCCCATGCTCGTCTACCACCAGCACGCCGTCCTGCATATCCTGAATCACCAGCTGGTTGACCTGGGCCAGGTTGGCAAGGTCGATGCTCTGCTTCTGCGCCAGCTTCTCAGTCACAGCCAGGCGTTTGGTCAGAACAAAGGCCAGCCCGGCGATAGCGAAAAATCCCATACTGGTCAGGCTGGTTTGCAGATAATCCCTGGCGCTTCCCGACAGCACCAGCACCTGATAGGTCTGCTCGAGCAAAAGCATGATGCTCGCCATCGCGGCATGAAACATTGCCAGGCGGCCACGGCTAACCATCCCGGTGGCTACCAGCGGCCCCAGCAGGATCAGCCCAAGGCCGCTCTGAATACCCCCGCTGGCATACATCAGCAGCACGATAAACACAATATCCGCACTCACTTGGACACTCAGGAGCAAATTGAAGCGCGGCCATCGAATATCGATTGGCACGATCATCAACGCCGCAAAGACCACGTAAGCAATGCTGGTGGCGTAGAACAAGGTGGGGTTGTAGGCGCCAAGGGTGTTGATGACGCCGAACAGAGTATAGGCGACGGCAAAAGTGCCAGCGAGGGTCAGCCGGAAAAGATTGAAATAGCGGAGAGACCGCCAGTATGCATCAGGTTGAGGTGTGACCCGAACCTGTAGCAAATCTGTCAGCATTAAGAATTACTTCTGGTGGAATTGGCGATGCTCATTGGTGCAAAAATACTCACCGTGACTGACGATGCTTTCGCTCTTCGGCAGATGCACTCCACATTGGACGCAACGCACCATATCCTCGCCGATTTCATTTTTTTGCGCGGATTCCCGCTTGACCGAGTGGCCAGAGTTTTTGACGAGCCGGTAAACAATCCAGGCGCCCAGAACAAGAAGTATCAGTTTGATCAACATCACCCCACCCCCGTCAACGAGGCGCCTCAGGGTTCAAGATTCGGACATGAATTGGTCGGGGTGAGAGGATTCGAACCTCCGGCCTCTGCGTCCCGAACGCAGCGCTCCACCAGGCTGAGCTACACCCCGCTTTATTTTTTTTCAGTAGCTTCGCGTTACCGAAAAGTCCGCCAATTGTAGCAAAGATTCCTTGTATTTTGAATGAGGCAGATGCGAAATCGCCTCGCATGCCACTCGGGCCTCAGCCTTCGCCTGGCTTTTCGCGTAATCCAGCGCGCCGGTATCGCGGATCGCGACCATCACCGCATCCAGTTCGCTCAGGCCGCCATGCTCGATCGCCCGGCGGATCACCTCTGCTTGCTGCGGCGTGCCGTTTTTCATGGCATAGATCAGGGGCAGCGTAGGTTTTCCCTCGGCCAGATCATCACCGACGTTCTTGCCGGTTTCGGCATGGTTGCCGGAATAATCCAGCACGTCATCGATCAACTGGAACGCCGTCCCCATGCGCATCCCATAGACTGCCATGGCCTCCTCGTCGGCCATGGCGGCATTGCCTAGAACTGCACCGAGACGGGTGGCGGCCTCGAACAGCTTGGCGGTTTTGTAGTGAATCACCTGGAGATAGCGCGCCTCGTCGATGTCCGCGTCATTACAGTTCAGCAACTGCAGCACTTCGCCCTCGGCGATGACGTTGGTAGCGTCAGCCAGCACTTCCATCACGCGCATGCTGCCCGCCCCGACCATCATCTGAAAAGCCCTGGAATAGAGGAAGTCGCCAACGAGAACGCTGGCGGCGTTGCCGAACAGGGCATTGGCTGTGGCGTTGCCGCGCCGCAGGTTCGATTCGTCCACCACATCGTCATGCAGCAAGGTAGCGGTATGAATGAATTCGACCACTGCGGCCAGGACGTGATGATAACCGCCGGAATAGCCGAACGCGCCCGCCGACAGCAGCACCAGCGCGGGACGCAGACGCTTGCCGCCGCTGTTGATGATGTATTCGCTGATCTGGCGGATCAGCACGACTTCGGAATAGAGCCGCTTGCGGATGACTTCATCCACGGCTAGCATGTCCGATTCGATGGGACTGCGAATGGCTTCCAGCGACACAGAAAATCCAGAGGTTGGGTGAAAAAGGGCTAATGGTAGGAACGAGGACGATTCGGTGTCAAGTTTTTCCAGCCCTGCCCCTGATTTCTAAACAATATTTAACCCCCGTCACGAAATTCTGGTACAATCGCGTTCTTTTTTAAAAGTTAAGTGTGGAGCTCAATATGTACGCGGTCATAAAAACCGGTGGCAAACAATATCGCGTTGCCCCTGGCGAAAAATTGAAAATAGAACAGATACCGGCAGACATTGGCAGCGAAATCGTACTGGATCAGATATTAATGGTTGCAGACGGTGAAGCGGTCACGGTAGGGACGCCCCTGATAATCGGCGCTACGGTCAAAGCGACGGTAGTCGCGCATGGTCGCGGCGATAAGGTGCAGATTTTTAAAATGCGTCGCCGCAAGCACTACCAGAAACATCAGGGACACCGTCAGAACTATACCGAGATCCGCATTGACGGCATCGCGGCACAGTAAGGAGAATTAACCATGGCACATAAAAAAGCAGGCGGCAGTGTACGCAACGGTCGCGACTCTCATTCCAAGCGTCTGGGCGTGAAGCGCTACGGCGGCGAACTGGTTTCCGCCGGCAGCATCATCGTGCGTCAGCGCGGCACCCAGATGTACGCCGGCGACAACGTCGGCATGGGCAAGGATCACACCTTGTTCGCCAAGGTGTCCGGCACCATCAGCTTCGCCATCAAGGGCGCGGCAAGGCATCAAGTGGTTACCATCACCCCGGCTTAAACCCGCCGGGAAGTGGAGCCTTTAGGCCCTATCAAACGATAGGGCTTTTTTATTTCAAGTTATCAGTTGTCCGTTCTCAGAAAACGATTAAAGCCATCTACTGAAAAACTGATCACTGACAGCTGATGACTGAGTACCTACGATGAAATTCATTGACGAAGCAAAAATCGAAGTCCATGCCGGTGACGGAGGCAACGGCTCGGCCAGCTTCAGGCGCGAGAAGTACATCGACAAGGGTGGGCCGAACGGCGGTGATGGCGGTCGCGGCGGCAACATTTATGCGATTGCCGACCGCAACATCAACACCCTGGTGGACTATCGCTTTGCCCGCATCCATCGCGCCGAGAAGGGCGAAAACGGGCAGGGATCGGATTGCTACGGCAAGGGCGGCGAAGATATGGTTCTGCGCGTGCCGGTCGGCACCGTCATCACCGATTTCAACACCAATGAAACCATCGCCGACCTCGCGCGGGACGGCGAGAAAGCCCTGATCGCCAAGGGCGGCAAGGGCGGTCTCGGCAACCTGCACTTCAAGTCCAGCACCAACCGGGCGCCGCGCCAGTTCACGCACGGCGAACTGGGTGAAGTAAGGGAGCTCAAAATGGAGCTCAAGGTGCTGGCCGATGTCGGGCTGCTGGGCATGCCCAATGCGGGAAAGTCCACGTTCATCCGCGCGGTTTCGGCGGCCAAGCCGAAGGTGGCGGACTACCCCTTCACCACGCTGCACCCCAACCTCGGCGTGGTACGCGTGGAACACGACAAAAGCTTCGTTATTGCCGACATTCCAGGCCTGATCGAAGGCGCAGCCGAGGGCGCCGGTCTCGGCCACCAGTTCCTGCGCCATCTGGCACGCACCCGATTGCTGCTGCACCTGGTCGACATCGCCCCCTACGACGAAACCGTCAACCCGATGGCAGAAGCTCATGCGATCGTCAACGAACTCAAGAAATACGACGAATCGCTTTACCAGAAACCACGCTGGCTGTTGCTGAACAAGATGGACATGCTGCCCGCAGACGAACGCGACGCGTACCGACAGCAGTTCCTCAAGGACTTTGACTGGGACGGGAAATGTTTTATCATTTCCGCCCTCACCGGAGAAGGCTGCAAGGAAGTAGTCTACGCCATCATGGAGTTTCTCGACCAGAACCGGCCGGTGGAAGAACCCGCAGAGGATACGCAGGAAGCACAGCCTTGAGTTCAGTCATCGCCAACAGCAAACGCCTGGTCGTGAAGGTCGGCAGCAGCCTGGTCACCAACAGCGGCGCCGGCCTCGACCATGAGGCCATCGCCACTTGGGCGGCGCAGATTGCCGCCCTCAAAGCCATGGGGCGCGAAGTGGTGCTGGTCTCTTCCGGCGCGATCGCCGAGGGGATGCAGCGCCTCGGCTGGAAGAAGCGCCCCGGCGCCGTGCATGAACTGCAAGCCGCTGCGGCCGTGGGCCAGATGGGGCTGGTGCAGGTTTATGAAACCTGCTTCCGCAAACACGGCCTGCACACCGCGCAAATCCTGCTGACCCACGACGACCTCGCCGACCGCAAACGCTATCTGAATGCCCGCTCCACCCTGCGCACCTTGCTTGAGCTGAACACCATCCCGATCATCAACGAAAATGACACCGTAATCACCGAGGAAATCCGCTTCGGCGACAACGACACCCTGGGGGCTCTGGTCACAAACCTGATCGATGCGGATGCGCTGGTCATCCTGACCGACCAGACCGGCCTGTATTCCGCCGATCCGCGCAAGGATCCTGCAGCCACGCTGGTGGGCGAAGCGCGCGCCGGCGACCCGGCACTGGAAACCATGGCGGGCGGAGCCGGTAGCGATATCGGCTGCGGCGGCATGCTGACTAAAATTCTCGCCGCCAAGCGTGCGGCTCGCAGCGGCGCCCATACCGTGATTGCCTGGGGGCGCGAGCCGGACGTGCTGATCCGTCTTGCCCAAGGTGAGGCTATCGGCACCCAGCTGATTGCCGGAAAAATGAAGACTGCGGCACGCAAGCAATGGCTCGCCGACCACCTCCAGGTTGGCGGCAGACTCACGCTCGACAATGGCGCGGTCAATGCCCTGCGCAAGGAAGGCAAAAGCCTGCTACCGATCGGCGTGACCGCGATTAGCGGTGATTTCGAACGCGGCGAAGTGGTGACCTGCCTGGACGCCGAAGGCCGCGAAATTGCCCGTGGCCTGGTCAATTACAGCGCGCAGGAAACCCGACAAATCCTGCGCCATGCCAGTTCAGAGATCGAAGCCGTCCTGGGTTACGTGAACGAACCGGAATTAATCCATCGAGACAATTTAGTGCTGCTCTGAAAGAGCCGCACTAAATTGCGGTGAAGACTAACCTTCTGCGAAGCATAAGGTTAAGCCGGAACCACAATTTGTGCGTGCTGCTCTGTAAAGAGCCGCACCAAATTGCGGTGAAGGCTAACGTTATGCCAGAGCTATGGCCTGAAGCCGCTCTTGAGCAAATCAACCGCTTCCTGCGGGTTTTTCACGATAATGCCGTAGGGACAGACCTGCT
>JAJXTJ010000019.1 GCA_021783895.1 Pseudomonadota bacterium
ATGACCGCCTCCATCGCATAGTTAACGATGGAAGTATGGTAGTTAATAATGTATATTATTGCAACTAAATACTAGCGCAGACTCATGCCGCCGATCGCCAACGGATTGACGGCACTCGCCGTAGCCGCTCCGAACCGCTTGGCAAAGCGCTCCGCAATCCCTTCCTGCGGAGTGAAATCGATGATTTCCTCGGCCTTGATGACATCGCGCGCCACGTAATCGGCGCTGCCGAGTGCATCGGCCAGGCCGAGCTGGATGCTTCTTTCGCCGCTCCAGAACAGGCCGCTGAACATGTCCGGCGTTTCTTTCATACGCTTGCCGCGACCTTGGCGCACCACGGTAATGAATTGCTGGTGGATTTCATCCAGCATCTTCTGTGCGTGCTCCTTCTGGCTGGGGTTCACTGGCGAAAAAGGGTCGAGGAATCCCTTGTTTATACCTGCGGTCATCAACCGGCGCTCGACTCCCAGCTTTTTCATCGTACCGGTGAAGCCGAAGCCGTCCATCAGTACGCCAATGGAACCGACGATGCTGGCCTTGTTGACAAATATCTTGTCGGCGGCAACAGCAGCGTAATAGCCGCCCGAGGCACAGATATCCTCCACCACCGCATACAAAGGGATTTGCGGATATTTTGCACGCAGGCGCCGAATTTCGTCGTTGATGTAGCCAGCCTGAACCGGGCTGCCGCCGGGGCTGTTAATCAGCAGGATGACCCCCTTGGTTCCCTTGTCCTTGAAGGCTTCGCGCAAACCATCGATCACCCTGTCGGCATCGGTATCTCCTCCAGCAGCGATCACGCCGCGCAGTTCCACCAACGCGGTGTGCTTACCGGAAAGAGGCGTCTCCCCCTTGTTGAACCAGCCCATCATTGCGAATAGCAAAGCGAACAGGAACACCAGCATCAGCAGCCGAAAAAAGATCGACCACTGCCGCGCCCGACGCTGTTCCTGCAAGGCTGACAATGCCAGCTTCTCCAATGTTTTTCGCTCCCAGCTCTCGGGGTCCGCCATGATCATCCTTTCAATTTTAAGTGGTTATAATATCAGCATTATTCAGGCTTGATCTCTCAGCCATCGGCTCAACGCGCCAAAATCATCGACGCAGGCAAGCGGCGACAGGGCTAGCAGGCTCTCCCTCGGATGCGCTCCGTAGCATACACCGACTGCGGACACGCCGGCATTGTTGGCCATTTGCAGATCATGACTAGTATCGCCGATCATCAGCGTTTTCGCCTGCTGCACGCCGAGTTCGTCCATGATTTCCAGCAGCATACAAGGATGAGGCTTGGAAAAGCACTCGTCGGCGCAGCGCGAAGTGTGAAAATATTGACCCAAACCGGTTTGCTCAAGAACATGGTTCAGTCCACGCCGTCCCTTGCCGGTTGCCACTGCGAGCAGAAATCCCTCTTCATGCAATGCCGCTATGGTTTCTGCTGCCCCGATAAATAAAGGAATTTCAGTATCCTGCGAAAGGTAGTAATGGCGGTAACGCTCAACCAGAGCCCCGTAACCGGAGTGAGGCAACTCAGGGAACAGGGCGGCAATTGCCTCGTTCAGGCCCAGGCCGATGATGTAGCGGGCCTCTCTGTCATTGGGTGCCGGCAAGCCGAGATCGCGGCTGGCGGCCTGAATGGAAAAGGCAATGGTCCCGGCTGAATCCATCAGCGTGCCATCCCAGTCAAAAACCAGCAAATCGAATTGTTTCGCCATGCCCTTGATCTACTCCGCATCCAAATGGCGGAGAAAGCATTCCAGATCTTCCGGCAACGGCGCCTCCAGGGACAATTTCTCGCCCGTCAGAGGGTGTTTCAGCACCATCTTGAAGGCGTGTAAAAACATACGTTTCAAACCGCGTTTTTGCAGTGCCCTGTTCAAGGGAAAATCGCCATATTTGTCGTCCCCGGCGATCGGGAATCCCAGATGTGACAGATGGACACGAATTTGATGGGTACGTCCTGTTTTGAGTTCCGCTTCAAGCAGACAAAATTCAGGCCAGGATTTTTTCAGGGTAAAAATCGTGTGCGCACTCTGCCCTTCCTCATTCACGCTGACCCGGCGTTCGCCGGAACCGGTCACGTACTTGAGTAGCGGCAACTTCACGCTTTGTTTGGCGTTGTGCCATTGCCCCTTAACCAGGGTGAGGTAGCGTTTTTCAGTTTCTCCTTCGCGCATTGCGCGGTGCAGTTCGACCAGGGCGCTACGTTTTTTCGCCAGCAGCAGGACTCCGGACGTTTCCCGGTCCAGCCGATGCACCAATTCAAGAAATTTGAATTCGGGATGCTCCAGACGCATCTGCTCGATTACTCCGCGGCTGATGCCGCTGCCGCCATGTACTGCCATGCCGGAGGGCTTGTTGAGTGCAATTAGCGCATCGTCCTGATACAGGATATGCCGGGAAAGCATCTGTGGCGCAGCAGCTTTGGGCTCCCCGTTATCAGCCGGTCGGGACGAACGTACCGGCGGAATGCGGATTACATCACCCATGACCAAGCGGCAGGTGGCATCGACGCGCTTGCTGTTGACGCGTACTTCGCCGCTACGCAGGATGCGGTAGACATGGCTTTTGGGCACGCCTTTGAGGTGCTTGAACAGGAAGTTGTCGATACGCTGGGATTCACTGCTTTCGTCGATCGTTACCCAGGATACAGATTCTTTGCTTAAATCATTCAATTTGCTTATACTTGCCAATTGCGCTGGAGGAAACGGACGTTAAATTCGCCGTTACCGAGACGATTCATGAACGCTAGGATGCTGAATCGGTCGCTACCAGCCTGAAAATCCTGTCGGTTAATTTCGCTCACCACAAGAAAAAGTAGCGATGGTAAACGAATTGCGCGCTCAAAGCACTCGCAGATTTTCAAGTCTCGTTTCAGTAACGGGACTTAAAGAACGACAAACTCGCACCTCAGGCTTAATTTTAATCGTAAAAATAAGTACATGATTATTGTAGTCAGTTATGTTGAATTTCCAGGATGTAGGTCGGGTTAAAACCCGACCTACGATGGCAACATTTCATGTTGGCTGACTGCTAAATAGTCCGTTCGATTTTACGCCGGCCAGGTTAGCGCAACGGTTTGTCTCCCCGTGTGAAAAGAGCGCGGGAGAACATAAAAAATGAAACGCATGTTGTTTAATGCAACGCAAGCCGAAGAGTTGCGCGTTGCTATTGTGGACGGTCAAAAGCTCGTTGACCTCGACATTGAATCAGCCGGAAAAGAGCAGCGTAAAAGCAATATCTACAAGGGCGTTATCACCCGCATCGAGCCCAGTCTTGAAGCCGCCTTCGTGGATTACGGAAATGAACGTCATGGCTTTTTGCCCTTCAAGGAAGTTTCCCGTGTTAATTTCCTGACTCCTGAAGGCGCGGACATTTCCCGCGCCCGCATTCAGGATGTCCTGAAAGAAGGCCAGGAACTCATCGTTCAGGTGGAGAAGGACGAGCGCGGCAACAAAGGGGCTGCGCTCACCACCTTCATCAGTCTCGCCGGACGTTATCTGGTACTGATGCCAAACAACCCACGCGGCGGTGGTGTGTCCCGCCGTATTGAAGGTGAAGAGCGCAACGAGTTGCGCGACATCATGGCGCAGATGGATGTTCCCGTCGGCATGAGCATCATCGCACGCACCGCAGGTATCGGACGCACGCAGGAAGAACTGCAGTGGGATCTGAACTATCTGATGCAGCTATGGCGTGCAATTGAAAGCGCCTCCCAACAGCAAAGCGGCGCCTTCCTCATCTATCAGGAAGGTAGCCTGGTCATTCGCGCCATCCGCGATCTGTTCCAGCCCGACATCGGCGAAATCCTGATCGACACTGAAGCGATCTACGACCAGGCCATACAGTTCATGAGCCATGTAATGCCCGGCAATGTGAACAAGGTTAAACTGTACCGGGATGACGTGCCCCTGTTCTCGCGTTTCCAGATCGAGCATCAGATCGAAACCGCGTTTGCACGGGAAGTCCCCCTGCCCTCCGGCGGCGCCATCGTCATCGACCATACCGAAGCGCTGGTATCGGTGGATGTCAACTCGGCCCGTTCCACCCGCGGTGCGGACATTGAGCAGACCGCATTCAACACCAACCTTGAAGCCGCCGAGGAAGTCGCTCGCCAATTGCGTCTGCGCGACTTAGGCGGCCTGGTGGTGATCGATTTCATCGACATGGAAAGCACCCGCAACCAGCGTGAAGTTGAAAACCGCTTGCGTGACGGCCTGCATTACGACCGGGCCCGCGTTCAGATGGGCAAGTTATCCCGTTTTGGCCTGCTTGAACTGTCTCGCCAGCGCCTGCAACCCTCTCTCGGTGAAACCAGCCACATCGGCTGCCCGCGCTGTAATGGCACAGGCCACATCCGTGGCACCGAGTCTTCCGCTTTGCATATCCTGCGTATCCTGCAGGAAGAAGCCATGAAGGACAGCACGACCACAGTTCATGCCCAGGTTCCGGTGGACGTGGCCACTTTTTTGCTAAATGAAAAACGCGCGGAAATTCACGAAATCGAATCCCGATTCAGGACCAGCATCATCCTGATCCCGAACGTTCACATGGAAACGCCGAATTATTCCGTGGTCAGGCTGCGAGCCGATGAAACGGGTAACGAGGAAACTCCCAGCTACCGTATGGTTGAAATGCCAGCTGAAACCGCCGCAGAAAAAACCTTATCTGCATCTGCGGAAAACAAGCCGCAACGCCAAATCGCCGCAGTGCGCGGCATCACAGCCGGGCAACCGGCACCGATGGTGGCCAAAGATAAAACCAGGCAAACCTGGTTTGGCAAGGTCAAAGCATGGCTGCAAGGCTTGGGTGGCGCTCAGCAGGAAGAAGAGATCAAGCCCAAGGCACGTCCGGCGCCAAGCGCCAAGCGCCGCGAACCGCGTGGTGAAGGCCGTGAAGGCAAGCGTGACCGGGATGCGGAGCGAGGTGAACCTCGCCGCAACGAACGCGGAGAAGGTCGCGGCGGACAAAAGCCGCGCGCTCCCGCTCAGCCGCAAGTAAAGAGGGAAAAGGGGGTGGTCACCCCACAGGCGGTCGCCCCGGCAACAGCTGACAAGTCGGGAGAAACCGAAGCCCAGGAACCCAAGAGCCGACGCGGACGCCGCGGTGGGCGGCGTGAGCGCGGGGAACGCACAGAGCGTCAGGAAGCGCCGCTCAATAGCCCTAAACACACCGAAGTTACAAGCGGAAAAGCGCCTGAAGATGCTGTTCCAGAGATGGCAAGCACGAGGGTCGAAAAAATCGAAGCCACACCGGAGAAAGCATCCGAAACCTCTCAGCCCACAGTCGTTCAGGAGCCTGCCGCAATTTCAGTAGCGCCTGCCGAGCCATCCCAACCAGTTGAAGCGGAACCCGTTTCTGCCACCCCGGCCAATATCGCGCCAGTTGCTGTCCCTGCCAACGTCACGTCGGCTGTAGCCCCTGTTAACATCGTTTCAGATGTTGCCCCGGTCGAAAGCAAGCCGCACGCTCCACGTCGCCGTGCTCCGCAAGCCGTGCCGGACGATCAAATCGCTTCCAGCGGATTGGTCATGGTGGAAACCCGCCCTGATAAAATCAAGGCGGTTGTAGCAGACGCAGTAGCCAGCGCGCCACGGGTACGGCCACGCCGCGCGCCACGCCCAAAAATTGTGGAAGAAAGCGTTCCGCTGGTTCAGGTCGAAACGCAGCACAAGTAGGTCGGGTTTTAACCTGACCTGCATCTCGGAAAGCCACATGCAGGCGGCTTCCCGAGGGATCGTGCAATCTCGCATCAAGCCGTTACGTTCTTTCTTGCCGGGATTTCTTCCGGCAAGGCGGACGCAGCATTCCCTACCCGATTCAGAACGTTCTCAAATCCCTGCCCTCCACCACCCTTCCAATCAAGGAAACAAATAGACCTGTCGGCACTCATTTTGCAGCATTTCGCGTCAACCCATCCAGCAACTTGATGAAATTCCGCTTCGGCTTGAACTGTACACGCAGCTCCGCCAGATAGTCGCCAAATTGCCGTGACTGGCTCTGCGCGTTCATCAATCCGCCTACCTTGAGAACCAGCTTTATCGCCTCTTCATAAGCGGTGTTGTTGGTCTGCTCGACGATGGGCGGCACCACGTGTCGGTAGAGGCTGACGGCGTCATCGGGGCGTGAAGATTCGAGCATCCCGGCCAGCGTGATGAGCAAGCCAAGATCGCAGATGCCTTCATGCGCGGCCGACCAAGCCGCATTCAAATCCCGCTCCCACAGGGCAATTTCCACCCGGAGCGAATTGTTGGATGTTGACGACTTCTGCTTCCAGCGATTCGTTGCGCCCGCCTCGCGCGCAATCCAATCGGCAATCCAGGCCAGTGCTCGATTGCGCTGCTCCGGCCAGAGACCGAGTTTGCCGGCAACATAGTGCAGCTTCTTGTAGTGTTCGAGGCGCGGTCGTTCCTCGAACTGGATCCAGGTCAATTGCAGCGCCTCGACATTGCGCTTTCGCTTGAGGTACGCCGCCACCAGAAAATCCCGCAGCCGGTTGTCAGGCCGATCAGGAAAAGCCTTCAGCCCTCGCTCCGCCCACTCCAGAGCCCTGTCCGACTGCTTGGCCTTGGTCAGGATTTCGGCGATGTTGAGATAGTAATAGCCCGAGGAAAGGTCGCGTGACTTGATTGAAACAAGTTCATCCACGTCGCCGCTCGCCTCGGCCAGTCGCTCCATGATGCGGGTGATACGGGAGCGATGGGCGTCATAATTGTCCTTGCTGTCCCGTGGCTTGAGTTTGCGCCACTCTGCTTCAGCCAGCTCTCGATAGCGGCGCAGGCCTTCCTTGCCGAGGGCATCGCGATAGGTGGCAACATCGAAGCTGCACAGGCCGAACGGTAGCGTGGTCTCGAACCGGAACAGACGCTCGGCTAACCCGGTCGGCTCGGGGGCAGCCATCGAGCAAGCCTTAAGATGCAACTCGCCCAAACGATAGACGATGTCGCCAATTTCGCCGTTCGAGTCGTCAACCTGTTCCAGCGAATTTTCGACCCGCTCGATGGCATGCTCGGCCAGTTCGACCAGCATGGCGGCAGTGTCAGGCTTGAGCAATTCCGCCAGTGAATCCGCAACCTGGTTGATATTGCCGGCGAAGGAACCCACCTCCCGCCAGTCGACAAAGCCATGGATGCGCGTCGCGCCGTCGATCGCTTGGCGGAATGCCTTGGCCACGTTCCCGCCACCGCCGGTACGCTCGGCCTTGAGCAACAGCGACTGGTAGAGGCGGTCATCGCGCTGGGCCACGTCCAATAGCAGTTCGATCAAGGTTTCCGGCGGTTGCGTGGTCAGATACTCCTTGATGTCGCGCCATGGATCGCGCCGCTTTTTCTTGCCGGATTTCGGCAAAGCGGAATTCTCAGCCAGCCACGTCAAACCGACCGCCACGCAGTGCTTGCAGAAATTGCCATCCGCCGCACGCGGGCAGGTGCAGTCGTAGGCCAGATCGCCGTTGTCATCACGCAGCTCGACCTGGTAGGTTTCCGTGTCTTCAACTCTGGCGCTGACCTTGTCGTCAGTAGCACGAAAGCTCTCGACGGCGCCGACGGAAAAATATTCCTCGCCACGCCGGAAGGTGGCGGTGCCGGCGAGGTCTTCAAGGCTGGCGTGAGTGATCAGGTCATCGAGCATTGTTCTGGCCGGTTAATTCCATACCGTCTGGCGCTGAGCAGTCCATAGTTCATCCCAAAACAAACATGCCGCTCGCGCTTTGCAGCCAGATATGGCAATAGACAAGCTCGGCGGCCTTCTTCTTGGTCCGACAGATAGTTGCTGTTGCAAACTCGCTTGTCCTCTATTGTGCCGGGCAGGCCAAAAGGCAGTCGACTGTCTTCAATCCTGGAAATATTTTGCAAGGCGTGGGCGCTCATCGGCACACTTCTTGTCGGTCTTTTTTTGGCTTGGCGCTGGTCTTGAGGCCGGACGGCTCTGCATGAGCCAGGACCAGCGCTTCCACCAAAGAAGCCACAGAGCGATGCTCACGATCGGCGGCCAGGCGGATATGGTCTTTGATTTCCGCAGTCGTCCGAATGGACAGGGTTCCAGTCTTGTTACGAGGCATGGCTCAATCTGGTTTCTGGAGGCACCGCAAATGTACTGCCTTTCCCCGGCCATGGCAATGTCAAACTGGGCGAAGCCATTTTTAATAGTTGACTAAATAACTGAAGTATTATTACAATATAATCACTATTTTGAAACCGCTGTGGAGAATACTATGTCCGCCAACTTATTCAATGCCGCCGCTACTGGCGACACCATTCAAATTCGCGCCCTGTTGCAAGGCGGCGCAGACGGAAATAGCCGCAACGGCGACGGCGCTACGTTGCTGATGCTGGCAGCCGGAGCAGGCCACCTCGAAGTTGTGAAGGCCCTGATCGAACTGGGTGCGGATGTCAACGCGACAGACCCGCAAGGCTGGACCGCACTGATGAAGGCGCTGTACAACCACGAGCTTAATCGCGGTTTTCCCGAAATCGTCAGCGCATTGATCGACGCTGGAGCCGACTTCGAAACCCGGATTGGCTACGGCACTCGTCCGCTGATGCTTGCTGCGGGCTATGGAGAAGCGGGCGGCGTTGACGTCCTGTTGAAGGCGGGAGCGGATGTTCGCGCCAAGAACGAAGGTGGCCGCACGGCGCTGATGATGGCGAAGGACAAGGACTACGTCGAAGTCATCAACCAACTGCATGAAGCCGAGCTGGAACTCGACGAGGATCTGTCCTGCGGTTCACGCACCCCGCCTGGCGTCAACGTGGTCACTTTCATGAAAAATCCGGCCCATTGATCTTTTTAAACCATGGCAAAAAACTGTAGTAGTAGTGGCTACGTTTTAAACATCAGTGTCTTGATCTGATTCAATTTGTCGCGTAGCTGCGTGGCACGTTCAAACTCAAGGTTCCTGGCGCAGGCCAGCATCTCTTTTTCCAGTTGCTTGATTTCCTTGGTCAGCTTTTTCTCATCCAGGTGTTTGTAGGCAGCAAGCTCCTGGGCAACTTTCAGTTCCTTCTGGGCGGCGTCGATATCGAATACGCCATCGATGATGTCCTTGATACGCTTGGTGACCCCTTTCGGCGTGATGCCGTGAACGGTGTTGTGGGCCACCTGCTTTGCCCTGCGCCGCTCGGTTTCATCGATGGCACGGCGCATGGAATTGGTGATTTTGTCGCCATAGAGAATCGCGGTGCCATTGATGTGGCGTGCCGCCCTACCGATGGTCTGGATCAGCGAGCGCTCGGAACGCAAGAAGCCCTCCTTGTCGGCATCCAGAATTGCAACCAAAGATACCTCTGGAATATCAAGTCCTTCTCTCAACAAATTAATCCCAATTAGCACATCAAACACCCCCAACCGCAGGTCGCGGATGATCTCGACCCGTTCTACCGTATCGATGTCCGAGTGCACGTAGCGAACCTTGATGCCATGGTCGGACAGATAGTCAGTCAGATCCTCGGCCATGCGCTTGGTCAGCGTGGTGACCAGCACGCGCTCGCCCAGCGCGATCCGGGCATTGAGCTCGGAGAGCAGGTCGTCCACCTGGTTGATCGCTGGGCGAACCTCGATCTGCGGATCGACCAGACCGGTCGGCCTCACTACCTGCTCCACCACCTGACCGGCATGTTGTGCCTCGTAATCGGCGGGCGTGGCGGAGACGAAAATCGACTG
>JAJXTJ010000020.1 GCA_021783895.1 Pseudomonadota bacterium
GTGTCGCAAGAGGCGGCAATGGTGTTTGCGGAGCATGGCTGCCACTGGATGGCAAGCGGAGAAGCCGTGCTGGTTAACAGCCTGCGCGGGCTGGACGGGAACCAGCCGTTGCCGGCCAGAATGGACTATCTCTATCGGCCTTACCGCCTTGCTACGGGCGATCATGAGATCATCTCCTTCTTTCGCGACGACAAGCTGTCGGACAAGATCGGCTTCGAATATGCGCAGTGGTTCGGCAGGGATGCAGTGGGCAATTTCATTCATGAGCTGGAGGAAATCTGGCGGCATACGCCGGCAGGCGAGAGTCCTGTGGTCAGCGTTATTCTGGACGGGGAAAACGCCTGGGAGTACTACCCCTACAACGGTTATTATTTCCTCTCCGAAATGTACGATGCGCTGGAGTCGCACCCTTTTATCCGCACCACCACCTTCAAGGATTGTCTCGACAGAAGCGCTTCGCAGGACGACATGCAGGCGCAATTGCCGCTGGGTCTGGTTGATAACGCAGGAACAACCAGCCCGGCGATAGGCGAGTTGTCCTACCTGGTTGCCGGTAGCTGGGTGTATGGCACGTTTTCCACCTGGATCGGAGATCCCGCAAAAAACCGCGCCTGGGATCTGCTGTGCGTTGCCAAGCAAAGCTTCGATCTGGTCATGGGCAGCGACCGCCTGGACAAGCAGGAAGCCGACCTCGCGCATAAGCAGCTGGCCGATTGCGAAGGTTCCGACTGGTTCTGGTGGTTCGGCGATTACAACCCGCAGCACAGCGTAGAATGTTTCGACAAGCTGTATCGGGATAATCTGGCGAACCTTTACAGGCTGCTGAAACTGCCCGTACCGGAGCAGCTCGGCAAGCCGATCAGCCACGGCGGCGGCAGTCCCGAGGCGGGTGGCGCGATGCGCAGAGCAACTTAGCTGTCAGCTATCAGCAGTCAGCTTGTAGTGCGGCTTTGCCGCTTGAGTTTTTTATTGCTAACTTTAACCACTCCACTGAAAGCTGAAAGCTGACCGCTGATAGCTAATAATCGATAATGACCAAATCCATTTCTCTTCTGCTCGGCGTCCACGCCCACCAGCCCGTCGGCAACTTTCCGGAAGTGCTGGAGGATGCGCACCTGCGCTGCTACCGCCCGTTCATCCATACCCTGCATCGCTTCCCGGACTTCCATTTTGCGGTGCATTTTTCCGGCTGGTTGCTGGACTGGCTGTTCCAGCACTACCCCGAAGACATGGCGCTGCTGCGCGAAATGGTCAAGCGCGGGCAGGTCGAGCTGTTCGGCGGCGGTGACACTGAACCGGTGCTGGCGGTGATTCCCCATCGCGACCGCATCGGGCAGGTGACGCGGCTGTCCGACAAGCTGGAAAAGAAGCTGGGCCAGCGACCGGCAGGCGCCTGGCTGACCGAGCGGGTATGGGAGGCAACGGTGGTGCCGGCGTTGGCCGATTCGCAGGTCCGTTATGTCACTGTGGACGACTACCACTTCTTCTGCGCCGGAAAGACTGCGGCTGAACTGGATGGCTACTATACGACCGAGGAGGACGGGCGCAGGCTCGACCTGTTCCCGATTTCCGAGGAGCTGCGCTATCGCTTCCCGTTTTCGCCCGCCAACGAGGCGGTTGCCTACCTGGAGGGCCTGGCTGACGAAGGGCGCACTGCGGCGGTGTATTTCGACGACATCGAGAAATTCGGCATCTGGCCGGAAACCTACGAATGGGTGTACGAGAAGGGCTGGCTGGTGAGCTTCATCGAGGGCGTGCTCGCCTCGCCGAAAATCCTTACGCAGCGCTACAGCGATTACCATGCTTCCGCCAAAACGCGCGGCGCGGTGTATCTGCCCACCACCTCCTACATCGAGATGAACGAGTGGAGCTTGCCTGCGCCTGCCGCCAACGAGTATGCTGACCTGGTGGCGCGCGCCAAGGCCGAAGGGTGGTTCGTCCAGGATAAGGCATTCCTGCGCGGCGGCATGTGGAAGAATTTCCTCACCCGCTATCCCGAGGCGAACTGGATGCACAAGCGCATGCTGGGGCTGTCGACACGTCTGGACAAGCTGCCGCCGAACCGGAAGAAACCGGCGATGCTCGACGCGCTGTACCGTGCCCAGGCCAACGACGCTTACTGGCACGGGCTATTCGGGGGGTTGTACCTGCCGCACTTGCGGCGCGCGGTGTACCACGCTATCGTCGAGCTGGAAGGCAGCCTGGACCAGTGCGATCCCCGTTCGGAAAGAAGCCGTTTCGATTGCGACCTCGACGGCCAGGATGAGATTTTCCTGCATAATTCAGCGATTCAGGCGGTGGTGCGGGTGGACGGCAATGCCAGTGTGCTCGAGTTCGACAGTTACCCGCTACGCCACAATTTCGCCGACAGCCTGATGCGTCAGGCCGAGCACTATCATCGAAAAATCCACTTGCGCGAGGGTCCGGGTCAGCACGAAGGCGCCGGTATTGCTTCGGCACATGATCGCGTCGCCTTCAAGCACAAGATTCATCCGGATGATCTGGTTACCGACGTGCGCCCGCGCGGCCTGTTCGTCGACAGCATTCAGCCGGAGGGCGGCGAATTCGCGGTCTTGCAGGATTATCAACTGAAGGCGGAGCGTGACCTGTCCCTGATTTTTGTCGGAAGCGGGGTGGAAAAACGGGTGCACTTGTCTGAAAACCGGTTGGGAGCGAGCTATAGCTTCGACAAGGAATCCAGCGGCATGTTCACCACCGAAATTAATCTCGCCATGCCAAGCTGTGATGGCCCGGCAGGGAAGTTCGTTTTCGCCGGTCAGGTGCCGGGCGGTTTCGGCCAATTGATGGAGCTGGATTCGGTCAGGGAATTGCTTCTGGAGGACGACGTTCTGGGAGGCACGCTAAAATTGACCCTGAGCGAGCCGGCTTGGCTGGTCAGTCGGCCCCATTTCAGCGTGTCTCAGTCCGAGGCTGGCTTCGAGAAAATCATGCAGGCGGTAACACTGACGCTTTCATTCCCGCTGAATAAAATCCGGCGGGAACTGCATGTGTCGCTCGAAGTGCTGCCAAAATCCTAAGCTGTTATACTGACCTGCTTTTTTAGACTATCGGGAATTGATTCATGGCTGAGCAGAAAATCTGCAGGAACAAGACAGTACACGTGACCTACGTGATTTTGGACGAGAGCGGCAAGGTGTTCGAACAGTACGACATGCCGATCGGTTATGTGCACGGTGCCAACAGCGGACTCTTTGAGAAGATCGAAGCAGCGCTGGAAGGCCGCGTGGCCGGCGACAAGATCGAAGTTACGCTGAATCCGCAGGAAGGGTTCGGCGGCCATCATCCCGAACTGACCTTCACCGACGACATCGACAACGTGCCGCCGGAATTCCGTTACATGGGTGCGGAGGTAGAATTCGAAAACGACAAGGGCGAGGCGATGAAGTTTTTCGTTACCAAGATCGAGAACGGCAAGCTCACCGTCGACGCCAATCATCCCATGGCTGGCCAGACGGTAACGTTCGTCGTGAACGTGGTGTCGGTCAATGATGCCACTCCGGCCGAAATCGCCAGTGGCAGGCCGGATGGGGAAGAGATGCCCAGCCTGCACTAAGGGTGCGCCGAACAAAGATAGCATCGTCATTTCACCCCGGATTACTCACTTCCGCGCATATGGGGTCACGCGCATATGGGGTCACATCTTGCCTTTTGACATATTACTTTCCATCATTTTAATGATGCGACTGACAGTCTGCGACCTCTGTGGCTTGAACTGCGGTTTCTAGGATTATTCTTAAAACCGCTTTTTATCCACGAAAAACACGAAATTCACGAAATAGATCAATACGATAAATTGAAATTACAAATCACCGAATGGGTGACAATTAAAATCTCGATATGCATTTGAATATTTTCGTGTTTTTTGTGACTTTCGTGGACAATTCAGTTTTTTAGGAATAAAGCACCCCGCGGCAAGCCACGGGGTATTAACTGCGCTGTTCAATCTGCTGACTTTCAGCCAGCCTTCGCCCCAAGTGGGCGGGGAATTGAACCCGAAGAGATTAAATTGCTGTCTTGAAATTAGGTGCCGCCATACCGTGCCAATGGTAAATTTATTTTGAAATTATAGATTTTTCTTATTGACGTATTAAACCAATAATGGGTACTCACAAAACCTGTGGGTAAGTTTGTTTATAACAATGTAACAAAGCTGACACATATCTAATCTATAAGCTTTTTCTTTAATTTGAGTGTTTTTTGCGCTATGTTTTTTTACATATAAAACAACAAGATAAAAATTACCTATACAGATTAAGGTGTTTTAACATTTTGTTACAATTTTAAATCGCATTATGTGTATAAATACGCCTTAAATTGCTGACAAATATCGTGAGATTTTGAAAAACAAAAAGAAAGGTGAGGCTTGCCGCTCCTCTGCGGAGTGCGAAGTCTGCACTCGCGCCGCTTCAGCGAAAGGACTCCGACGGTGTTTTTAGCTGCGCCAGTTCGACCTGCATTCTGACCTTATTGTCGGCGATCCAAATCTCTCCGTCCTGAATAGTGCATTGTAGCTGCATGGTGCGTTGCACCAGTGTTGTCAGGCCATTGCTGGTGGCCTCCGACAAGTTGATTACTGTCAGGTTGTTGAGCCGTTCGAGTTTGCTGCCGTTCTGGTTCCACCAGATATCGGCGCCGCGACCGCCATAGGTATAGACGACTACCTGTCTGGCGCGACCGCAGGCTTTGCGTATGAGTTTTTCATCGGGCAACCCCACGTCTATCCAGAGTTCGATGTTGCCGGTCAAATCCTTTTGCCACAAATCGGGTTCGTCATCGGCGCTCAGCCCCTTGCCGAACGACAATGCCTCATCGGCGTGCAGCGCAAAGGCCAGCACTCGCACCATCATGCGTTCGCCGGTTTCCGATGGATGCTGGGCGATGGTGAGTGCATGGTCATGGTAGTAGTTGCGGTCCAGGTCGGCGATTTGCAGCTCGGTTTTGAAGATGGTGGATTTAATGGCCATGGTTTTACTTTTTCGGTTGTCGTGGGTGCCGTTTTGATGTGCGTGAAGAATAACCGAATTCGGTTGCATCCGCGAAGTAATGTCTCTGTGTGTGACCAAGGCTTGGTTGACACGGAAATTGCGGCATCGTACCGTGGCGTATCCATTTTTCGGAAATTATTATGCAATCCGTCGAATTTCCGCTTAAGGGCGAATACATCGAACTCTGCAACCTGCTCAAGCTTGCCGGCGTGGCGGAGAGCGGCGGGCGCGGGAAAGCCCTGGTCGCCGAGGGCCGGGTTACCGTGGACGACCAGCCCGAGAGCCGCAAAACGGCGAAAATCCGCGCCGGTCAGGTCGTCGAATGTCTTGGGGTGCGGATTGCCGTCGTGGGGCCGTAATACGGTTTAGTGACGGTAGACTGGCGGTGCGGCGGATGTCTCTACCGCATCACCCCGGCTGAAGCTCGGACTCGGTTGCGTCGCTTCCAGAGGTATGGCGCTCGATTAAACTATCGATAAAGCGGCGCAGAAAGCCTTCGGTCTGCGCGCTGTGAAAACGGTCGATTTCCTGTCCGCGACTGTAGGCGATGACGGTCGGGAAGCCTCTCGCCTGATGCCGCCCGGCGATTCTCATGTTTTCGTCGGCATCAACTTTCGCCAGCACAAATTTGCCGTCGTATTCCTTGACCAGCCTTTCCAGCATCGGCCCCAGCACACGGCACGGGCTGCACCAGTCGGCGCCTATATCCAGCAACACCGGCACCTCATGCGAGCGGGCAACCACCCGTTCGTCAAAATTGGCCTCTTCTACATCGAAAGAGAGATTCATTGTCTTGAATTTTAATGGAGGACAAACGATAGTTTAAACAGGCTGTTCGCTTTTAGCCACTGCCCGAATGGGTAAATCGCTTGCCAGGTTCGTGGGGTAGATGCGCTTTTCTGCTGTAAATTGCTATGATAGCCGTCGAAGCCGCTTGATTCGGCAGTTCGATATTTAAGGAGACACATGCTACCCGCTTTGCGTGCGTTGTTTCTGGGCGTTGTGGCTGTTGGCCTGGCAGGTTGCGCCAGCCAGAGCCCGCGCTACCAGTCCGCTTACCGCTACGAACCGCCTGCCGGTAGCGCAGGGCAGGCTTGCCTGTCAAAATGCGGGCATAAAATGGCGGCGTGTCAGCAGCGGTGCACCTCGGATTACCAGACTTGCTTGGCAGGCATTGCGCCGTTGGTGGAAGGGCGTTACGGCGAGGCCCTCAAGCGCTATGCGACCGAGCTGGAGCGCTACCGCTGGGAGCTGCAGAGTTATCAGTTCTACCAGTCTCTGAGCTGGCAAGAGTCCTTTTTGTATGACCGCGGCTTTTACCGCCCCTGGCCTGGCCCGTATTTAATTCCGCCTGTTGCTCCCCTAAAGCCCAGCCGCGACGAGGAGTTCGACCGGCTAAGGAAGGAAAAATGCGAGGTTGAATGCGGTTGTCAGCCCGTCTACGACGCCTGCTTTGTTGCCTGCGGCGGCAAGCGGATTGAGGAGGTGAAGTGCGTCGCGGATTGTCCCGAGGGGAAATGACAGAGGGATGATGAGCCTTTGGCCTGGCAATAATGGCGAAATGGCGCGGCCATAATCAGCGGCTTGCCAGACTCCGCAGCACCGCCTTGAGCAGTTGCCAGCAGCGTCCCACCGAAGTGATCTCGACGCTTTCCCCCGGCGCATGGGCGCCACGGATGTCCGGTCCGAAGGAAATCATGTCCAGCTGCGGGTGGCTCGCCGCCAGCAGCCCGCACTCCAGCCCGGCGTGGATCACCTGCGGGCTGGCGGGCTGGCCGAACTCCTGCCGGTAGACCTGCTGGCACAACCCGAGCAGGGGAGAGTCCGGGTTCGGCGTCCAGCCCGGATACGCGCCGTCCTTCCAGGCGCGCAATTCGAACGATGCAGCCTGCGCGACCAGCTCGTCGGCCAGCGCATCCGCCCGTGCGTCGTGCAACGAGCGCACCTTGAAGGTGGCGCGGAACGCCCCCTGTTCAAGCGCAACCACGCCGAGATTGTCCGAGGTGTCGGTCACGCCGGGGAAGGTGTCGCTGGTGCGCGCCACGCCGTTGGCAGCGCTGTCGAGGAAGTCGAGCAGGCGGTCACGCTCCGCGCACGAAAGGGGTTTGCCTTGCGGTGCGTCGCAGGGCTTGCACTCCAGCGACACCTTCGCATCCGCCTCCGCGAAGCGCTTTAGCCATGCCGCATGTTTCTGCTGCGCCCATGCTTCCAGTTGCGCGGCATCGGCCGCAGGCAGCGCGAACACCGCAGCCGCCTCGCGTGGAATGGCGTTGCGCGCCGTGCCGCCCTGCATCCCGATCAGGTGCAGGTCGTAGCCGGCAGCCAGCTCGCGCAGCGCCTCCGCCAGCAGCTTGATCGCATTGCCGCGCCCGAGATGGATGTCGATGCCGGAGTGGCCGCCGCGCAGCCCGGCCACTTCCAGCCGCCGGGTCACATAGCCCGGCGGCAGCTCTTCGGTCGGGCAGTCGTGGCGCACCTCCACATCCACCCCGCCCGCGCAGCCCAGGTAGAAATGTCCCCATTCCTCGGTGTCGAGGTTGATCAGCATCTTGCCCTGCAAGGCGCCGGGGGCCAGCCCGCGCGCGCCGTCCATGCCGGATTCCTCGTTGACGGTAAGCAGCACCTCCAGCGGCGGATGGATCAGCCCCGGCTCTTCCAGCGCGGCCAGCGCAAGCGCCACGCCGATGCCGTCGTCCGCGCCCAGCGTGGTGTCCTCCGCCACCACCCAGCCGTCGCGCACGACAGCGTTGATCGGGTCGCGCTCGAAATCATGCTGCGTGCCGGCATTGGCCTGGCACACCATGTCGAGATGGCCTTGCAGGATCACGCCGGGCATTGCCTCGCAGCCGGGACTGGCGGGCTTTGTCAGGATCAGGTTGCCCGCGCTATCGACCACGGTGGCGATGCCGCGCGCTTGCGCCCAGACGATCAGATGCTCGCGCAGCGCCGCCTCGTGCAGCGAGGGACGCGGTATCGCGCACAGCGTGGCGAAGTGCGCCCATACCGAGAGCGGTTGCAGATTTTCGAGATTGCCGGTTGCGGTCATTGAAGAATACCCAAAAGAATCGCCCCTGCGGGCGAAATATGGAATGAAGCGTCCGGGTTATTTCCGCCGAGCGTCGCTGAACGTGATTGCAAACTTCCACTGCGTCAGCGGGGATGTCCGGTATATCGCTCTCTTCGTCACATTATCAAACTCGTAGGTCGTTTCTCCCGCAGGATTCGACAGCATCTCGTTCGTGGCCTTTTTGAGCGTCTCGCTGCCCAATTCACGGGGGTCCAGAAACTCACGGTTGGTCGTTTTGTGCAGCGTGGTCAGGCCATTCGGCGCCACCGAGAAAAAGGCCGCATCTGCCCGGAGCGCCAGGGCGGAGCCAACCTGTTCGGAAAGCCTGTCGAGAAACAGCGACGCGCCGATCGCGCCGATCACCTTGCCGCCCACCTTCATGGGAACCGCGATCACGGCAGAGCGCTGCCCGGTGCTCTTGCTGACGACAAGCGCACCCATGATTTTTTGGCCTGACACGAGAACAGGGAAATAACTCCGGTCACTCAGCTTCACCTTCATCAGCCCTTTATCGACGGTGTAATAGGTTCCGTCGGGGCGGACAAACCAGACAACAAGGCCGCCATCCGATTCTTCATATCCGCTCAGCAGCGGTTCCATCTTCTGCCATTCGGCTGATTTCGCCTCGGTCGTGGAGGCCAGGATTTCGAGGCTCTGCTGAACGCTGCTCATGCGCAGGTCCGTGTAAGAGACGAAGGCAGAGAGCATACTTTGCGAATCTGCCTCGATGGCGGGCTGGGCAAAACCAAGTCCGGGAACCATGAGCATGAGCAAAGCGGTGAATTTCAAAAAATATTTCTTAAACATTTTTCTTTCCCCCCTCGAAGTGAACTCGACCTATTCCTTGAATGCCCCCTTTAACTGCGATGCTGATCCTTTGACCATTTTTAAACTGATGCCTGACCTGCAAGCGCCGTCAATAGGCGATCTACAAGCCAATGTGCGGAGACGACCGTGTTTACTGGCTTGCAGGCGAGGCGTTTGTTTCACTCGAGTACGCTCCCTTTGATTCTCCTGGTCAAGCCGCCAACGGCTCAAAGCGATGTATCTGCGCCAGCACGTCCGACAATTCCTTCGCGGCTTCCTCGGTATCGTAATCTGCCTGCAAACCCAGCCAGAATCCGCTCGTCGTGCCGAAAAATGCGGCCAGGCGCAAGGCGGTATCCGCTGTGATCGTCCGCTTGCCGGAGCAGATCGCCGAGATGCGCGCTTCGGTCACGCAGATTTCCTTTGCCAGACGGTATTGGGAGATGCCGAGCGGAAGCAGAAATTCTTCGCGCAATACTTCGCCGGGGTGGATGTTGCGCAGTTTCTGTTTGGTTGGTTTGCTCATGGTCTTTGCTCCTCAGTGATAGTCGCAGATTTCCACGCGACTGGCCTGTCCGTCATTCCACACAAAGCACACGCGCCACTGGTCGTTGATGCGTATGCTCCACCGACTAAATGGGGACAGGCCACGGTTTTTCATCATCCCTTTATCACTCCATCCAACCCCAACTCCAGAATCGCCGCATCACGCGTTAACAGCGTCAGCCTTTCATCGTATGCCTGCGCGATAAGCAGCCGGTCGAACGGGTC
>JAJXTJ010000021.1 GCA_021783895.1 Pseudomonadota bacterium
GGAAGGTCATCCACCGTGCTGCTTTTGACTTTTTCCCTCACACCTCACCTTCTAACCCCTCACTGAATTAAGCAATGGACAAGAGGAAAGAAAATGCCAACAAAAGCCAAATCGAGCTTCGCCAGAACCAAGACCCGCACTGCCGTTGCACGCGCCAAACCTCAGCCCGGCGTTTGCCGCGTCGCAGCCATCCAGATGGCCTCCGGCCCGAGCGTGGCGGCGAACCTTTCCGAGGCCGAGCGCCTGATCGGCATGGCTGCTGCGCAGGGCGCCAAGCTGGTGGTGCTGCCGGAGTACTTTTGCATCATGGGCAAGAAGGAAAGCGAAAAGGTGGCGGTGCGCGAGGCGGAAGGCAAGGGCCCGATCCAGAAGTTCCTCAGCACCATGGCCAGGAAGCACAAGATATGGATCGTCGGCGGCTCCGTGCCGCTGGAGGCGAGCGTTCCGTCCAAGGTGCGCAACAGCTGCCTGGTGTACGACGACAAGGGCAAGCTGGCGGCGCGCTATGACAAGATACACCTGTTTGGCCTGGATCTCGGCAACGAAAAATATCGTGAAGAAAAAACCATCGAACCTGGCGACCAGGTGGTGGTTGTTGAAACTCCGTTCGGTCGGATCGGTCTATCGGTATGTTATGACCTGCGTTTTCCCGAACTTTACCGCGCCATGGGCGACGTCGACATCATTGTCGTGCCCTCCGCCTTCACCGAAACCACCGGCAAGGCGCATTGGGAAACACTGGTGCGCGCCCGCGCCATCGAGAACCTGGCTTATGTGGTGGCCTCGGCTCAGGGCGGCTATCATCTGTCCGGTCGCGAAACGCACGGCAACAGCATGATCGTCGATCCCTGGGGTGTGGTTCTGGACCGTCTGCCGCGCGGCTCCGGCGTGGTGATTGCCAACGTCAACCCGGCCTATCAGGCGAGCTTGCGCAAGAGCTTGCCTGCCCTGACTCACCGAACCTTGAAAAATTGCTGAACTCATAAAATCATGAAAATTGAAACCGCATCGTTCCAGGCCGAACCGCTATTCTGCACCGCCCAATCCACTCTGCTGACCCCCTACGGACTGGATGTGGGAGATCTGCAGCAGGTGTTCGGCCGCATCATGACCCATCAGGTGGATTATGCTGACCTCTACTTCCAGTACACCCGCGCCGAGGGGTGGAGCCTGGAGGAAGGCCAGGTCAAGTCGGGCAGCTTCAGCATCGACCAGGGCGTGGGCGTGCGCGCCGTATCCGGCGAAAAAACCGCATTTGCCTATTCCGATGACATCAGCCTGCCCGCCCTGGCGGCTGCGGCTGAAACCACCCGTGCGATTGCCCGGCAAGGGGCGGAAAAATCGGTGCCGGCGGCGTATGGTGCGGCCAAGCCCAAGCTTTACCTGCCCCACGATCCGATCGCCAGTCTCAAGGACGCCGAAAAAGTGGCCCTGCTGGAACGGCTGGAGCGCCATGCTCGCGCGCTCGACAAGCGCGTCACCCAGGTCATGGCCTCGCTGGCCGGCGAATACGAGGTGGTGCTGATCGCCCGCAACGACGGCTTGCTGGCAGCGGATGTGCGTCCCCTGGTCAGGGTTTCATTGCAGGTGATCGTGGAGGATGGCGGCCGACGCGAGCAGGGCAGCGCCGGCGGCGGCGGACGTTTCGACTACGCCTATTTCAGCGACGAGGTGCTGCGGGATTACGCGCAAAAGGCGGTGCATCAGGCGCTCATCAATCTCGATGCCAAGCCGGCTCCGGCGGGGACCATGACCGTGGTGCTGGGTTCGGGCTGGCCGGGCATCCTGCTGCACGAGGCGATCGGCCACGGGCTGGAAGGCGACTTCAACCGCAAGGGCAGCTCCGCCTTCAGCGGCAAGATCGGCCAGCGCGTCGCGTCAGCCGGCGTGACCGTGGTGGACGACGGCACGATTGCCCGCCGCCGCGGCTCGCTCAACGTCGACGACGAAGGCAATCCGACCCAGTGCACGGTGCTGATCGAGAACGGCATCCTCAAGGGCTACATGCAGGACACGCTGAATGCCCGCTTGATGGGCATGGCCGTGACCGGCAACGCCCGGCGAGAATCCTACGCCCACATCCCGATGCCGCGCATGACCAACACTTACATGCTGAATGGCGACAAGGACCCGGCGGAAATCATCAAGTCGGTCAAGCATGGCCTGTATGCGGCCAATTTCGGCGGCGGCCAGGTTGACATTACCAGCGGCAAATTCGTGTTCTCGGCGGCGGAAGCCTACATGATCGAGGACGGCAAGATCGCCTACCCGGTCAAGGGAGCGACCCTGATCGGCAACGGGCCGGACGTGCTGACGCGGGTGTCGATGATCGGCAACGACATGGCGCTCGATCCGGGCGTAGGCACCTGCGGCAAGGACGGCCAGAGCGTGCCGGTGGGCGTGGGTCAGCCGACCCTGCGCATCGACGGCCTGACGGTGGGCGGAACGGCTTAGGAACGCAGGGTGGGCACGTTTTTGTGCCCACGCGGTCAGCTGAGCATAAGACAAGGCATATGCATTTCAACGCGGATCTTTGCGACCCGGCTTTACTCTTGAAAAATTGGACTATACTGAGATTCCAGATTTAACCTGGAGTTAAATATTATGGCAACAACCGCAAGCACAGCAAAGAAAACAGCCTCATCAGGCGCGGCAAAAACTATAGCCAGCGCAAAAATCTCCGCGAAGAAGCCCGTTGCGGCCAAAGCGGCTGCCCCGAAAAAGGCCGCTTCGGCTGCGCCGAAAAAACCTGCCGCGAAGCGCGCAGCGGCGGCCAAATCAGTCACGCCCGAGCAGCGCTATCGCATGGTTGCCGAGGCGGCCTATTTCCATGCCGAGCGGCACGGATTCGTGGGCGATCCGACGCAGGACTGGATCGCGGCGGAAGCGGAAATCGCCGCACTCCTCAGTAAGAAGTAGCCTTCGCGAGGCGCTGCATCAGCGCCTGAACGTTCTCTGCCTGTTCCGTATCCACCCCGATGGTTACGGTCAATTCGCTGTCGTCCAGCGGCTCGCGGTTGCTGAGCTGATTTTCCAGCACCGTGATATCCGCCTCCGAGGCATCCCGCCCATGTTGCATACGCTGTTTCACCCGCTTCCGCAGCAGATGTTCTGGTGCGGTGATGTCCAGAATGACGAAGGGAACGCTTAATTCCTGAGCCAGTTCCTGGAATATCGTCCGTTCCCGCCGCTTGAGGAAGGCGGCATCGACGATGGTGGAAAAGCCGGATCGGACAATGCCCCGCGCCACTTCCGCCAGTCGTCGGTAGGTGCGCTCGTTGGCTGCCAATGAATAAATGCCTTCATCTGTCCCGGCGCCGCTGCGCGCCTCCGGTTTGAGCTCATACAGACGTTTTCTTTCCACGTCGGAACGGACCCGAAACGAGCTCACCACTTCCAGCAATGACTGCGTGACCGTGGTTTTTCCGGAGCCGGACAGGCCGTGGGTGATGGCGAGGAAAGGTTGAATGGGCCGGGTAAAGTCCGTCGCCAGTTCGATGTGGTTCCGGTATTGCGTCCAGTACCCGGCGGGCAGGCTTTCCTGCCCGGCCCGGATGCAGGCCACCTTGGCGCGCACCATGGCGCGGTACACCAGGTAGTAGCGCAGCACCTCAAGACCTTCGTAATCCCCGGTTTGCTCCAGATAGGCATTGAGGAATCGGCGCGCCAGGTCCGGTCGCCCACGGTCTTGCAGATCCATGGACAGAAAGGCGGCCTCGCTGATGACGTCGATCCAGCGCAGGTTGTCGCTGAACTCGATGCAGTCGAAGGGAACTACCACCCCATCCAGCAGCACCATGTTGCCGAGATGCAGATCGCCATGGCATTCGCGGACAAAACCCCGTGCCTTGCGCGCCGCGAGGGCGTCGAAACGGGCCTGGTATTCCCGTTCGCTCCATCGTTCCAGTTCGTCCAGGCGGACAAGGTCTTCCTTATCCCGCAGTCGTGGGCGTATCTGCGCGAAATTTTCCGCCACCGGCAGGTGAGCCTGTTCCGGCGTGCCCAAAGGGCTTTCGTTGCCTGCGATCGCAGTGCGTCCGTGGAAATCGGCGATTCTGCGGGCGATGGCGTCCACCGTTGCGGGAGTCAGTTCGTCGCGCAGCAACACCTGGTCGAGCAAACAGGACTGTGAGAAGCGCCGCATTTTCACGGCGTATTCGATGGCCGGGCCGGGGCCGTCCAGGACAGGATGCTCCGCGCTGCCGGCGATGGGAACGGCTTCCAGGTAGAGATCGGGCGCCAGTCTCCGGTTGAGGCGCAGCGCCTCCGCGCAGTAGAAGCGCCGTTTTTCCAGGGTGCTGAAATCGAGAAAGCCGAGGTCGACCGCTTTTTTGATCTTGTAGGCATAGTCGTCTGCCAGCAGCACCCAGGAGATGTGGGTTTCTACCGTTTCGACCGATTCTCCGAGGGTGCTGCGGAGTGCGGCAACCAGAATTTCCTGGCGGGCGAGGGTTTCGTCCATTTGTTTTATCCCAAAAACATTTTGAACCACGGGGCACACGGGGATCACGGGGAAAAACAAAGAGCAGGTGGCATCAGCTCATTCACCCGACGGGTGCTTGGACATGATTGTGTAACATATTGATTTTACCCTGTGATCCCCGTGTACCCCGTGGTTATCCGCTTTTTTCAGGTTTACAGGCTACGGCTCACCCGCTTGATGGCAGGGTCTTCCGCGCTGGTGGCGATGGCGAAACCCAGCGTCGCTACCAGCTTGAGCATGTTGTGGTTGCCCGCCAGCACTTCGCCTTCCATGATTTTCAGGCCTCGGTCGCGGGCCGCGTCCATCAGGCTGCCCATCAGCTTGTGGCCGATGGCCTTGTGCTGCCACTGGTCGCTCACCACCAGGGCAAATTCGCAGGATTCTCCGTCGGGGTTGATGGCGTAGCGGCAGACCCCGATTTCCACTTCCTTGCCGCTTTCTTCGGTCACGGCGATCAGCGCCATTTCGCGGTCGTAGTCGATCTGCGTGAAGCGCGCCAGCATGGCTTGGGAGAGTTCCTCCATGGTGTTCATGAAGCGGAAGTATTTGGCTTCGTCGGACAGGGCGCGCACGAATTCCTGTTCGATCTCGGCGTCTTCCGGGCGGATCGGCCGGATGGTGACTTCCGTGCCGTCCGGCAGCTGCCAGTTGGTGACAAGGTGGGAAGGGTAGGGGTAGATCGCCATGTGGGCATAGCGGTCGCCGGAAACCGGGGCGAAGTCCACCATCACGCGCGCGTCAGCCGCCAGTGCGCCGTGTTCGTCGACGATTAGCGGGTTGATGTCCATTTCCTTCAGCCAGGGCAGTTCGCACACCATCTCTGAAACCCGCAGCAGCAGGCTTTCCAGCGCCTCCATCTGGATCGGCGGCATGTGGCGGAAGGCGCCGAGCAGCTTCGAGACGCGCGTGCCGGCAATCAGTTCGCGCACCAGGAAACCGTTCAGGGGAGGCAACGCAACGGCGCGGTCTCCCAGCACTTCCACCGTGGTGCCGCCGGCGCCGAAGGTGATCACCGGGCCGAACACCGGGTCGGAAGTCACGCCCAGCATCAGCTCGCGGCCGTTGGGCTTGACCACCATCGGCTGGATGGCGATGCCGTCGATATGCGCTTCCGGTCGATTTTTCTTCACCTCGGTGATGATGTCCTGGTAAGCGGCGCGCACTGCGGCCGCATTCATCAGGTTGAGCTTGACGCCACCGGCATCGGATTTGTGCGTGATGTCGGGCGAGTTGACCTTCATCGCCACCGGGAAGCCCAGTTGCTGGGCCAGGAGCAGTGCTTCGCCGGGAGAACGGGCAATGACGGTGCTCGCCACCGGGATGCGGAAAGCGGCCAGCAAGGCCTTGGATTCCATCTCCGAAAGCACCTTGCGCCGTTCCGCCAGCACGGTTTCGATCAGCATGCGCGCGCCCTCCACATCCGGCTCGTCGCGGTGCGAGAGTGGGCCGGGAGTCTGCGCCAGCAGGCGCTGGTTGCGGTAGAAGGCGGTGATGTAGGAGAAGGCCTCGACCGCAGATTCCGGCGTGCTGAAGGAGGGAATTCGGGCCTGGGCAAACGCCGCCCGTCCCGCCTTGATCTGGATGTCGCCCATCCAGCAGGTCAGCAGCGGCTTCTTGAATTTGGCGGCGATCTCGATCATCGTGTTGGCCACTGCCAGCGGGTCGGTCATCGCCTGCGGGGTGAGGATCGCCAGCGCACCGTCCACGCCGGTATCTTCCATGCACAGGGTGACCGCGTCGCGGTAGCGTTCCGGCGTGGCGTCGCCGATGATGTCCACCGGATTGTTGTGCGACCAGGTGGAGGGAAGCACTTTATTCAGCTGCTCGATGGTCTGATCGGACAGGCTGGCAACGGTGACACCCAGATCGACCGCATGGTCGATCGCCATCACGCCCGGCCCGCCGCCGTTGGTGATGATGGCCAGCCGGTTGCCGCTGGAGCGGTGGGGCGAGGCCAAAGCCTTGGCGGCGGAAAACAGCTCGCCGATCGACATCACGCGCACCACGCCGGCGCGGCGCACCGCGGCGTCGAACACATCGTCGGAGCCGACCAGCGCGCCAGTGTGCGACATCACCGCTTTCGATCCGGCGGCATGGCGCCCGACCTTGACCACGAACACCGGCTTGGAGCGGGCGGCGGCACGCAGGGCGCTCATGAAGCCGCGCGCCTTGTGGATGCCCTCGATGTAGATCAGGATGCTCTCGGTTTGCGGGTCGGAGGCCAGATAGTCGAGAATTTCACCGAAATCCACGTCGGCTGAAGTGCCCATCGAAACCACGCTGGAGAAGCCGATGTCGTTGGCCGGCGCCCAGTCGAGGATGGCGGTGCAGAGCGCCCCCGATTGCGATACCAGCGCGAGCTTGCCGGGCTTGACGTTGCCCTTGAAAAAAGTGGCATTGAGGCCGATGCCGGTGCGCATGATGCCCAGGCAGTTGGGGCCGATAATGCGCACGCCGTAAATTTTGGCGTTGGCCAGCATGGTGCGTTCGAGTTCGGCGCCCAGGGAGCCTATTTCGCTGAAGCCGGCGGACAGCACCACCGCAGCGCGCACGCCGTGCTTGCCGCAGGCCTCGATGACGTCGGGCACAGTTTCCGCGTGGGTGCAGATCACCGCCAGTTCAACCGGCTTGCCGATTTCTTCGATCGTGGCATAGGCGCGCTTGCCCTGGACTTTCTTGTGGTTTGGGTTGACCGGGTAAAGCTTGCCCTTGAAACCGCTTTCCAGCATGTTTTTGAACACGATGCCCCCCACCGAGTCGGCGCGGTCGCTGGCGCCGATGATCGCGACCGATTTGGGAGAGAATAGGGTGCTGAGGTAATGTTGTCCCATGACTTGCGCTCGCTGTGGTTTAGGTTAAATATAGCAGGAAGGGAGATGATGGCCGAATCCGGTATATCCGGCTTCTATACTTCCATTTTAGTTGCGGCACGATTTCAGGTGTGACAATTGCATACTGGTTATATCACCCATCCAGATTGCCTCAAGCACGACATGGGGGCGGACCATCCGGAATCCCCGGCGCGGCTGCGTGCAATCGAAGACCAGCTGATCGCTTCCGGGGTGCTGCCCTTTCTGCAACAGCATGATGCGCCGCTGGCTACGTTCGAGCAACTGGCGCGGGTGCATGCGCCGCACTACATCCAGGCCGTCCGCTCCGCCTCGCCCTCGGAAGGGCTGTTCTACCTCGATCCGGACACGGCGATGAATCCGTTTACGCTGATCGCGGCGTTGCGCGCCGCCGGCGCGGTGGTGCTGGCGACCGAGCTGGTGCTGGAGCGCAAGTTGGCGAACGCCTTCTGCGCCATCCGCCCGCCGGGTCACCATGCCGGAACAGCCAGCGCCATGGGTTTCTGCATATTCAACAACGTCGCCGTCGGCGTCGCCCACGCCATCGAAAAATTCGGCATGAAACGCGTCGCCATTGCCGATTTCGACGTCCACCACGGCAACGGCACCGAGGAAATCTTCCACGACGATCCGCGCGTCATGTTGTGTTCGACCTTCCAGCACCCGTACTATCCCCACTGCGGCGCAAACAGCGGCAACGATCACATCATCAACGTGCCGCTGCCGGCGGGAACGGACGGCGAGACATTCCGCAAGGTGGTGAGCGAGCGCTGGCTGCCCGCCCTGGAGCGCTTCCGGCCCGAGATGCTGTTCATCTCCGCCGGCTTCGATGCCCACTGGGAGGACGACATGGCGATGTTCAAATTGAGAGAGTCCGATTACACCTGGGTCACCCAGCAGGTCAAGGATGTCGCGGAGAAGCATGCCCAAGGACGGATCGTCTCGGCGCTGGAGGGGGGCTACGAACTGCACGCCTTGGGCCGCAGCGTGGCGGCGCACCTCAAGGTGCTGAGCGGGCTTTAGCGGGCAGTCGGACTCGGCAAACCCGGACATTTTTTCAGCGAGGCGGCCAAGTTCCGCCGTTGCAACTTTTTGCCATTGCCGTATACTGTCCGTACATAAAATGGAGGTCATCATGGGTGCCACAATCAAGGAAGAGCGCATAGAAATTCGTCTCGCATCCGCCGAGAAGGAGCGAATCCGGCAAGCGGCGGTGCTCTGTCACCAGAACGTCAGCGAATTTGTTCTCAGGGCCGTGCGGACTGTGGCGGATGAAACTTTAGCCCAGCAGACTCGCTTTGTGCTGCCCGAGGATCAGATGGTCGCTTTTTACGCAGCCCTCGATCAACCTGCAAAATCGATTCCCCGGCTCAGAGAACTGTTCAAGAAGCCCAGCGTTTTCGAGAACAAATGAAGTTGCCGCTCCGCAGCCCCGAAGCATTGACCGAACATCACGATGTTTCTTCGTTTGATTGCGGCAGCGAAGCCCTGAACACCTTTCTCCAACGGCACGCGTTGAACAACCAGCGCAATCAAAGCGCGCGTACTTATGTTGCGGTGCGAGGAGAAACCCAAGTCGTCGGGTTTTACACGATGGCGGCGGCATCCGCCGAATTTGATTCCGTACCCGCGCGAATTGCCAAAGGATTGGCAAGACACCCCATCCCGCTGACCTTGCTGGCCAGACTCGCCGTTGACACTACAGAGCAGGGCGCAGGACTTGGTGCCGGTTTATTGAAGGACGCACTCAAGCGGTTTCTCCAGGCTCAAGCCATCATCGCTTCACGAGCCTTGGTGGTTCATGCCAAGAATGGTCGAGCAAGCGCGTTCTATCAGCATTTCGGATTCGTTGCTTCGCCGATTGATCCTTACCATCTTTTTCTGATGACAAAAGATATTCACGAGTCGATGCGGTGATTGCGATGGAGATTGCCGTGTTTATTGGCTTACAGGCTAGGTGTATATTTCAATCGAGTCTGACCCTATTGATCACTTTGAAAACCGACCTCAACCTCACCCCAGGAGAAGTGACCATGTTAGTCCCCGACATGCCCAACGTGCCGCCGCAAAACGTGCCAGTGATGATCGCGCAAGCTAGCCAGGCACAGCCTGGCGATACAACAAAGATACGCACCCTCGGCGTTTGCTCTCCAGTCCCCAACCATAATTACTCGGGTGAAAATGGTATCGACCCAATACTTTCCGCCAGTGGTTATATGCAGGCATTTGAGAATAAAACCGTCGCTGGCCCTGCAACCACCGTTGTATTGCAACAGCCCAAACATGGGGTGCTGCGGCTGGTTACAGAAGCGGA